>CAZLZM010000024.1:0-11511 GCA_964563995.1 uncultured Nitrosopumilales archaeon | reverse complement strand
GAGATCTGAATTCAGCATATATTCATCTAAAGAGAGGAATACAAATCCTATTAAAAATACTACCCAAGGAGCTTGGGGAAGTTACGCTTGGGGAGATGTTAAAGTCTATGAACCAAGAAGCCCCACCTTTTAAGGTGGGGTAGCTCACACCTATATTAAACGTGTATACTATCCTAATTCTCTTATCCTAATCTTAAGGTATTTAAGATTCACAGTAACTAGAATTATGTAATTAAAGATACATAGTTACAGTCTATTATTTGAATCAGTAATCAAAGAACCCCCTTAGATCATTGTTCTTAACTACTAACCCAAGCCAATCTATATGCCCAACCATCCCCTCCTGTTTCTTATTTACTATCTTTAATATCTCATCTACTACTGTATTAACATCCTTACCAGTGCAATCTATCTCTATAACTTTACCTTTGAATTGCTTTACAGAATCATGCGTTATTATCCCAAGTATCTCACTTGCTAGATTATCCTTGGCCTTAGAGTCATCGTATCTTCTCTCTCTGTATACCTCTCTTAACTCATATGGGGATCTTCTAAGTACTACTACAAGATCTACATCATCACTATCTAAAACATAGGGGGCCAGATGCCCTATAACTATAGTATTATCCTTTAAACCCTTAAGGATAGACCTGAGCTTATCTGTATCAACTATGTATGAAGACTCGTCCTTACCTATTACAGCATTACTCAAAGCTACCTTATTGATATCTATAGTACTCATTCTAAGCATTTCTGCAAGAGCCTTTGCTATGATATGCTTACCTACACCTGGGGTTCCGGTGATCACTATCCTCATAATGAATAATATAAATGGATACTTTAATATTAATACTAGTAGGTTTACTAATTATGCTTATAGGCTTGTTAGGGAAGACCAACGTGGGTAAGACAACATTCTTTAATGCTGCTACAATGCTTAATGCTCAGGTAGCAGATCATCCATTCACTACAATAGAGCCTAATATTGGGGTGGCATATGCTAGGACAAAATGCGTATGTAGGGAGTTTAATGTAAAGGATAATCCAAGGCGATCTTTATGTATAGATGGAAACAGATTCATTGCCATAAGGATGATAGATGTTGCAGGTCTTGTACCAGATGCACACAAGGGTAGAGGTTTGGGTAACAAGTTCTTAGATGATGCTAGGCAGGCAGATGCCCTTATACATGTTGTAGATGCCTCAGGCTCAACAGACCCTGAGGGTAGACCTTGTGCAATAGGCATGAATGATCCATTGAATGATATAGAGTTTGTAGAGTTGGAGTTTGACCTTTGGTTAACCTCTATAGTATCTAGGGATTGGGTTAAGAATGCTAAGGAAGCAGAGCATAGAGGTATAAAGTTTGAGCACTTGCTAGCAAAGAGGCTAAGCGGTCTCTCTATAAGTGAGCCTGTTATAGTTAGTGTACTCCAAGAGGTTAGCAAGGGTAAGGGTAGCAAGTATGTACAATGGGATGACAAAGATATATTTGAGTTTGCTAGAGCATTAAGGTTAAGGACAAAGCCTATAATTATAGCAGCAAACAAGGCAGATATAAGCACTTCAAGGGAGAACATAAAGAGAATACAGGCTACTGGCAGGCTTGTTATTCCATGTATGGCAGAGGCTGAGCTATTACTTAAGAAGGCATCTTCCAAAGGGGTAATAGAGTACATACCTGGTGATCCTACATTCAAGGTAAAGGATCATGCATTAAGTGAAGAGCAGAAGAGGGCATTAGAGAAGGTTAGAGTCTTGATGCAAGAATACAATGGTACTGGTGTACAGCAGACTATAGATGTTACATGCTTTAATGCATTAAACCTTATAGTAGTGTACCCAGTGGAGGATGTTGATAGACTTAGTGATAAGGACGGTAATGTGTTACCAGACGCCTTTATGCTTAAGCAAGGCTCAACAGCAAAGGATCTAGCCATGTATGTACACAGTGAGTTAGCAGAGCACTTCCTTTACGCTATAGATGCTAGGAGTAAGCAGAGGTTAGGGGCAGAGTATAGACTCAAGGATAAAGATGTAATAAAGATAGTCTCTGCAAGATAGATAAGTAAGTTCTTCTTATATACAAAAAGGATGATATGTCTAGGAATAGAGAGTACTGCACATACATTCTCATGCTCTATAGTAGATGAGCATAGCATATTATCGGATGTTAGAGATGTGTATAAACCTCCAGCAGGTTCTGGTATACACCCTAGGGAGGCATCAAGACATCATGCTGATGTATGCGATCTAGTGCTAAAACAAGCATTGCTTGATGCCAATGTTAGTATAAAGAACGATGTTGATGTTATAGCATACTCTGCTGGACCTGGTCTAGGGCCATGTTTAAGGATAGGTGCAGTAGTTGCTAGATGCTTGGCATCGTACTATAACAAACCAATAGTACCAGTTAACCATGCTATTGGGCATATAGAGTTAGGCATTAGACTAACATCTGCAAGAGACCCAATAGTATTACTGGTATCGGGCGGGCACTGTATGATCCTAGCATTCTACAACTGCAGATGGAGAGTATTGGGCGAGACATTGGATATAACACTTGGACAACTGTTAGATCAGTTTGGTAGAGCATTAGGCTTTGCTAGTCCATGTGGTTCAAAGATAGAGGAGCTAGCATCAAGATCAACTAATTATATAAAGTTACCATATACTGTAAAAGGTAACGATGTATCATACTCTGGTCTATTGACAGCAGCAAAGAGGCTAGTTTTAGTTGATAAGGCTAAGGTTGAGGATGTCTGCTATTCATTGCAGGAGACAGCGTTTGCTATGCTTGCAGAGGCTACTGAGAGGGCATTAGCATTCACACGTAAGGATGAACTGCTTGTTGTAGGAGGTGTGGCAGCAAATAAGAGGTTGGCAACTATGCTTGAGAGTATATGTAATAGGCAAGGAGCATCATTGCATATAGTTCCAACTAGATATGCTGGCGATTGTGGTGCACAGATAGCATGTACTGGTCTACTTGCATATAATGCAGGGTTAAGTGTTGATGTAAGTAAGGCATTCGTTAGACAATCATGGAGGTTAGATAGTGTAGATATTATATGGCGTAAACCTAATGGATGATTTGTATACAAAGATGATGATTAAGTAATTTATTTGATTCATAATATTATTAATTAATTAATTAATTAATTTAGATCAATCTTTAAGTCGTGCTCTTGCAGCATCTATTGCATCCTTCCACTTCTTATTACTAAGGACACCAAACTTGAATACCCTCCCATCGTTCAATTCTATAACAAGCTTCTTTATAAGTAGACCTTCACCTCTAACACTCTTTATATCTTGTAGGTTTACCTCTAAAGCCTTCTGTATATCCTTACTAAATGTGATTACTCTTGCTTTACCGGTATAGAATTTTAGGTTCTTACTAGTTAGTATAAGGTAACCAGCACCAAGCTTATCCTCACTACAGTCCTCTTCTAATATAGACTCATCGTTATCCATCAATTAGATAAATATTATTCCCTTTTAATAAGTAATCCGTGCATCTTATAAAGAGAGGTGCAGAGGCAGATATATACTTGGTAGAATGGTATGGTAGGAAGGCTGTGAGCAAGGTTAGGAGACCAAAGCAGTATATGCACTATCTGCTTGATAGAGAGATAAGGAGGAAGAGAACATTACATGAGGCTGAGATGCTTAACATGGCAAAGAGGTCTATGGTAATAACTCCTTTACTTTACTTCGTTGATCCTTTAAATGCTGAGATAATAATGCAGTATATAGAAGGTTATACTGTAAAGGATCTGATTACCAATACTAACCTTAGCATAAACAATCCCTTGCTAAGGCAGATATTAAGTAGTATGGGCATATATACTGCTAGATTGCACGCAAGGAACATAGTACATGGTGATCTTACAACCTCAAACTTCATACTCCATACTAGTAATAGGCTAGTGCTAGTAGACTTTGGTCTAGCATTCTACTCTTCAAGGTTAGAGGATAAGGCAGTTGATATAAGGCTTATAAAAGAGGTTATGAGTAGTGCTCATGCTAATCTGTTTAATGAGGCATTTAGATTATTCATCGATGGTTATGCTAGTGTAGCAGGAGAAGATAATACAAGGATACTACTAAAGAAGGTTAGAGAGATAGAACAGAGAGGTAGATATGCAAGGGTTGTATAGGGTAATTAACATTATACAGACGACTAAAACTAACCATTGTAAAGGTACAACTTGTATGTATCCCTTGTTATAGGATCTATAAAGCTCCATCTATAGGTACCAACATTGAACTCAACAAACCTTCCCTGCAAACCCTTATCTAACATAAGGTAGGCATCCTGCCCTATCATCAATTGATCAGCCTCTGCTATAGATGTTATCTTTGATGCCATGCTTACAGCTGAACCTATTATGTCTACATATGACTCCTCTATACTCTTACCGTATAGAACAACTATATTCTGTCCAAAGTCTATACCAACCTTAACCTGTATGATTGGATAACCAACATCCATTAGCATTGGGTTGATAGCCTTGTTTATGATATCAATCATATTTATTGCACATCTAACGGCTGTATTACATGCAACTGTTGCATTGTACTCGGCAGGGAAGAATGATAATACCGCATCACCTATATACTTTAATACATAACCACCATATGCTGTAACAAGCATCGTAATCTCTTGAGAGAATACCTGTATCATAGTTGCTAGTACTCTGCTAGGTAACTCAAGGCTAAGCCTTGTTGAACCTGCTATATCTGCTATCAACACAACCATCTTTAACCTCTCGTTTATATGCCTCCTTAGGAACTTTTCTGCTGACTTGAACGGAGCCTCTATCTGTGGTCCAAACCTTATGGTACGTGAGACCCTAGCCTTCACCTGCTCATACACTTCGCTCTCTTTTATCAATGGGATATCGGGGTCCAAATATAAGAATTAAATAGATATAGGGTTAATAAATCTAATTCCATCAATCATTACCATAATATAATATTCATTCTCAACCATGAGAATAATACAAAGTATTATATCGTTAGTAGTTGTAATATAGCTTATGAAGTTATTAATGAGAAGGGTTACTGAGGTTATGAGTGAGGGTCCGGTTGATGTTGTTGAGAAAGGACTTAATGTTATGTATGCTGCAAGTATAATGAAGGAGAGGGCTAGAGGTAGCCTAGTAGTTGTCTATGATGGTAAGCCTGTAGGCATAATAACCGAGCGTGATATAGTTAGGAGGCTTGTTGCAGAGGGTAAGAGTGCATCAGCAACAAAGGTTGGAGAGATAATGAGTACACCATTGATAAGTATTGGTCCAGAGGCTACAGTTGCTGCTGCAGTGAGAGTAATGTATGAGAATGGTATAAGGAGATTACCCATAGTAGAGAATGATAGAGCTATAGGCATGCTAACAGTAACGGATCTGGCTAGGGCATTATATAAAGAGAGGGAGAAGGGCGATGAGATACTTAGAGCCATGTCAAGGTTCAAAGAGTTGGAGAGTACAATACGGTGAGAATACTAATTTAGACTCTATAATAACTCCAGAATTTTAATATTTTTATAACTTATTTATAATATCTTTAATATCTTTCGCTATACGCTCGGATGCATCTATGAGTCTCCTAGCATCAACACTATCATGTTCTATGCTTAATGCACCAAGCTTATTCGGTAAGAAGAATATATCATACATTGAGATTAACGCAAAATGATAAAGCCTCTGCAATGCTACATTGCATAGAGATGCATCTCTAGCATTCCTAACATCATCTATACCCTTGCTTAAGATATGCGTTAGAAAGAGTGAACCAATACCAGTACTCTTAGCCCTTACACCATTCTCATTCATAACCTTATCTACATTGCTCCTTATGTAATCCCCCAGCATCCCTAACCTATCATATATATGCTCATTCCTTGATAGATACTCAAGCATAGCATACCCTGCTGCCATGCTTAATGGATTCTCTGAGAAGGTCCCTCCCCCTATGCTAACCCTCGCATCCTTGTCCTTACCTCTTACATCTGCTAAACTCATTATCTCTTTCAATGCACATACAACACCTATAGGCAAGCCTCCACCTACTATCTTACCTAGGGTAAAGATATCTGGCTCTAAAGCATATATCCTCTGTGCTCCATGTAGTGATAACCTAAATCCAGTAACTATCTCATCTAGTATGAATAGTGAACCATTACTCCTGGCATACTCTTGCAGTACATGAAGGTAATCCTTACTTGCAGGTATGCATCCAGCACCTCCAAGCACCGGCTCAACTATTATCCCTGCTAGATCATCTTTAACCTTGCTTAGAATTCTTATTGAGCCATCTATATCGTTGAATGGCAATGCTACTATATACCTACTTGCTATATTATTATCGTTAGCATAATCATGGTAATACACCAAGCCTTTACCCTCCTGCCCCTCGAATGGATAGTTAACTGCATAGTTTAGATCCGAGTTGAATCCATGCCATCCTCCCTCTATCTTAGCTATTACCCTCTTGTTTGTGTATGCTCTTGCAAGTCTAATGGCATACATCGTAGCCTCCGATCCAGTGCTACAGAATCTTAACATCTCAGCCCTTGGCATCAACTTATTTATAAGTTCTGCAAGTCTAATTGTATGCTCATTAACTGTACCAAACAGTGTACCTTCGGGTATCCTATCTTTAAGGGTATCAACTATAACCTTTGGTGCATGTCCAAGTATGAGGCTCCAGTGCCCCATCCAGTAATCTGTATAAGCATTGCCATCAACATCGTATATGAACTTGCCTGATGCCATGCGTGTAAAGAAAGGGTAAGGTTCAAAGTACCTTATGTTATGGCTTGTACCAGAGGGTAATAGCCTTGATGCTTCTTCAAATAATATTTTTGACCTCTTTGTCTTAGCTTCATAATACTTTACATACTTGCTCATCAGACTACTTAACTCACCAAACTGCATGATAGAATGTATATACAACTGTATTATATTTCATTTTCCTCTTGCTTATGATTTAAATACTTTTGATATACGTAGAAATAATTAATGTATGAGTATAGGTTCTGTGATAGATGCATGATGCGTACAAAACATGAGATAGTAGTTGAGCCTGAGATGGCAACATATAAGAGAAGGAGACTCTACAGGTGTACAAAGTGTGGCAAGGAGAGTTGGAAGAGAGGTCTAAGGCCAAGTTCAGAGATAACCTACTAGTTGATGATGATAATAAAAATATAATTTAGTTATAATTGGTCTACTTAATGCTCTACTTACAGAGACTCAAGTTCTTTAAATAATTGTAGATACTTAACACCCTTCTCTGTTATAACTAAAGTAGTTTTTTCATCTTTAACCTTGATATTCACTAATCCTTTGCTTATAAGCAATCTCTTATACTTATAGAATGTACGTGTGTCAACCCTAGCAGAGTATATTAAAAATGTACTAGGGACATCACCATTTTTTTTTGGAAAGAGCTAAGAGTATATTATATATTATTGTATGTTTGCATCTTTTGGCACCAAATTCTCTATATTCGTCATCGTCTAACTCCAGTTTCATATTATTATTAAGATAAAACAACTATAAATGATTAATGTGTCTTTTACATATGAACGTAATATTTATGCTAATACAACAAGTACAAATATGATTACTTTGTAATGTTATGTATGAGCAACAAAGATAATAACAGAAGGCTTAACAGACTAGCATATGAGAGTAGTCCATACCTACTACAGCATGCAGATAATCCTGTTGATTGGTATCCTTGGTGTGAAGAAGCGCTAAAGAGGGCAAGGGATGAGGATAAACCAATATTCTTAAGCATAGGTTATAGTGCATGTCATTGGTGCCATGTGATGGAGCATGAGTGCTTCGAGGATGAGGAAGTAGCAAAGATAATGAATGAGCACTTCATAAACATCAAGGTTGATAGAGAAGAAAGACCAGACATAGATGATGTATATCAGAAGGTATGCCAACTTGTTACTGGTACAGGCGGATGGCCTCTTAGCGTATTCCTAACACCTGATCTAAGACCATTCTACATAGGCACTTACTTCCCTAAGGAGGATAGGTATGGATTACCAGGCTTTCCTAAGCTCTTAAAGCATCTTGCTGAGTTGTACAAGAATGATAAGGAGAAGGTTAAGAGACAGGCTGATATGATAATGCATGGTTTATCATTGTTTGATAAAGGCATGTATAGATCAGATGTAAAGGAGTTGGATAAGGGTATACTTGATGAGGGAGCATTACGCTTGCTAGATGATGCAGATATGATCAATGGTGGTTTTGGTAATGCACCAAAGTTCCCCAATGCAACAAACCTTATGTTCATGCTAAGATACTATAGATTAACTAAGATAAGCAAGTTCTTGTCATTTGTACTCTTTACCCTAGATAAGATGGCTTATGGAGGAATACATGATCATGTAGGGGGAGGGTTCCATAGGTATGCAACAGATTCAAGATGGCTTATACCCCACTTTGAGAAGATGCTATATGATAATGCATTACTAGCAGTACTTTACTCTGAGGCTTATCAAGCAAGCAAAGAACCTAGATACCTTGCTGTTGCAAAGGATACATTAGATTACATGCTTAGGGAGATGATTACTAGCGAGGGGTTGTTCTGCTCATCTCAAGATGCTGATTCTGAGGGTGAAGAGGGCAAGTATTATACATGGAGTAAGAATGAAGTACTTGATCTAATAGATAGAAAGGATCATGCAGAGATCTTATGTATGTACTTTGGTATAACAGAGCAAGGTAACTTCGATGGTAAAAATGTATTGCATATAGAGAATAGCATTGAGAAGATAGCTAAGGTATTTGGTAAGAGTATTGAAGAGATTAGCGCAATAGTAGATGAGGGTAAGAGAGTTATGCTTGAGGCTAGAGAGAGAAGGGTTAAGCCTGCTAGAGATGATAAGGCTATACTAGCATGGAACTCATTAGCTATATCAGCTATGGTTAAAGGCTACAAGGTTAGTAGGGATGATAAATACATTAATGCTGCAATAAATGCATGTAAAGTTATTGAGCATAGGTTAGCAGAGGGCTCAAGGTTATATAGAATATACAAGGATGGTAAGGCCAAGATACTAGCCTATCTAGATGATTACGCATCTTACATAAATGCTCTACTAGATATCTTTAGCATAGACCCTAGAGCATATTACATTAACAGAGCAATAGAGTATGCAGATTATATGCTTAAGCACTTCTGGGATGCTAATGCTAACGATCTATACTATACATCTGATGAGCATGAGCATCTTATAGTTAGGGATAAGAGTGTATATGATCTCTCAATACCATCTGGTAACTCAATGGCAGCACTAGCACTGTCAAGATTATACATATATACACATATTAACGAGTATCTAACTAGATGTGAGTATATATTAAAGAGGCATGCATTGGGTGCTGCAGAGAACCCCTTTGCTTATGGTAATATGCTTAATGCACTCTTCCTTTACATAATGAAGCCTTTAGAGATAACTGTTATAACAGAGGATAATGATGATGGTGAAGTATGTAAGGTTAAGGATCTTATATGGAAGAATTATCTGCCTGAGGCAGTTGAGGTTATTGTAGACAGCTATAGGGTAAGTGAGCTGGGTAGTAGTAGCATACCATTCTTCAAGGGGAAAGTGCATGATAAAGATCATAGATTTACTGTGTATGTATGTAAAGATTTCACATGCTCGTTACCATTACATAGTATTGAGGAGGTAACAAGCCATGTTATGGTTTAAGAAGAGGCATGTATGTGAGCATTGCAAGAAGAGGTTTGGTAATGTTGAGGAGTTGATGCAACATATACAGGTTATACACTATACTGACTCAAAGTACTATTGTCCAGAGTGTGATATGTATTTTGATAATGGTAATGAGTTAAGGATGCATACATTTAAGTACCATACATACAAGGCTAGAGATGATTAGTACGATAGAACAAAATAAATATAAATAATCTCTTATCTATACTGCCATAGTCCTCTCTTCCTTAATCCATATAAAGCAAATGGACCGACTATTTATGCCTGTGATTCCTATTATGGGCTCTGGGATAACCATAAGTGTTAACTTATTAACAATAAATCTATATCACATCTCTGAATACTTAATAAATACATCCCTAATATCTGATCTTATTTGATTCAGGAAATCTTCAGAGCAGCTAAGTGAATGAACCTCTGTGTTCATGATCTATGTAAACGGATACGACCTTTATATCTTTATAAATCTCACTATCAGTAATACTGTAATGCTATAGCACCATACCTGGTTGTATCTCATACCAGTTCTAGAACCCCATCATATATTTAGCTGTATGGCTCTTTCAACTTGAGTGTACAGTTGCTAGAGATAACGTTAGGTTAACAGAACCCATAATATGGTATAGAATAAATAAATACCATCTCCTTAAGTTGTATGTATATGCAATTGAGTAGTCATAAGTATGTTGATGACATACCTAAGGTTAGGAGCGTTGATGATACTCTTAAGCATGCAACTAATATAGCATATAGGATAGGTGTGACAAGGGTAGCAGATATAACACATCTAGATGTGTTAAGGATACCAAACTACTCTGTAGTGCTCCCAGGCAGTATAGATAACATTTGGGTTTACAGTGGAAAAGGTCCTACACATAAGCATGCAAAGGCAAGTGCATTGATGGAGAGTATAGAACGTTACTCAGCTTTAGCAAGTAACTTCAAGGGTAGAATGGTTGAAGGTAGTATGTATGATATGGTAAAGAGGTATGGTAAAGAGCATGTATTACATGTTGATGATGTTGTAGAGGCAGTAAGCCCTAACTACAACGATCACATGCTTATGGACTTCATAGAGTGCTTCGATATAATGAATAGGGATAATGTATACGTGCCTGCAGGGCTTGTGTTAACAAGGTATGATTTAGTTGCAAGTAGAAGAAGAAAGGTTAATCCCTTCCTCTACTCACATACCAATGGATTAGCCTCAGGCAATGTTATAGAAGAAGCAATACTACAGGCATTATGTGAGGTTATAGAGAGGGATGCTGTAAGCATAGCAGAGTTAAGGTCTAGTGTTTTAGCATACCATAGGTTAAAGAGCATAATAGCAAGGCTTAACTCAAATGGTATAAAGGTTAAAGATATAAGATCTGAGGATTACATAGATGATCCCAGCATTTATCCAGAGGTTGATCTTACAAGTATAGAGAACAAGTATGCTAGATTCCTTATATCAAGGTTTGAAGAAGAAGGTATACCATTGCTAGTTAAGGATATAACATCTGACATAGGCATACCAACGTTCATAGCTACTAGTATACAATGGATTACACATGATTATGGTTACCTTGCTGAGGGACATGGTACGCATCCTAACAAGGATGTAGCATTGATAAGAGCAATAACAGAGGTATCACAGACTAGGGCAGCAAACATACAGGGTGCAAGGGATGATCTAAGAAGGATGAACTATGATATGGGTAATACTGCTGAGAACAAGGCATGGCAGTTCATGC
>CAZLZM010000023.1:0-12212 GCA_964563995.1 uncultured Nitrosopumilales archaeon | reverse complement strand
TTAAGAGATCTACCTCTTATTACCATTTATGATTTATGTAATAGAACACCATACCAACTCAAGATATACACTATCTATCTCTACTACTGTTCTTTAAGCCTCAGGAAGGCAAAGTGCTTAGAGCCATAGGTGAAGAGATCACATGTAGCAATATGTAAGGATATGAGTAGATGATGTAGCAGTAGTAGTAGAAGCAAGTGTATGTTAGCAAGAAGGGATGATGATAAGAGATGCATAAGATGTGTTATGATATATGAAACTATAACTATAATATAATACTGGTTATGGATAGCATTAATATGAATTATATGAAGAAGTACCTATTAATGCATGTATCTAGATAGATAGATAGATAGATAGATAGATAGATAGATAGAACATTATTATTAAAGGTTATATGGTAACAGGTATACCATACTTACTTACTTACAGATAGATAGATGGAGTATACTGGTACAATCTAATGTAAATTGTAGATATCAGGCATGTAGTGTATTCTTATGTTAATAGAGAGAAGAACATTATGGAGGGAGCATACATAAAGGATAGAATGCTTAGATGATAACTTTCCATGTATTAAGGATGATTGTAGAAGAGAGCATTCATGTAATGAACTGGTTGAGCATTCATAATAATAATAATACTCAATATTAGATTGGATCTTAGCATAATGGTTATGATGTAATATGTGGTTAAGTTAACAGAGCCCTCTAATGTTGGAAAAAGTTTAAATATGCAATACTCAAGAGTTTTTGAGGGTTCAAGATTCCACTCAAGCGTAAAATGTACGATAGGTACAAGGCAATACTCATGCTTGAGGATGGTAGCATATTCAAGGGTATTGGTTTTGGGTACCCAAATACTGTGGTAGGCGAGGTTGTATTTAACACTGGAATGGTGGGCTATACTGAGGCGTTAACAGATCCATCATACAAGGGACAGATGCTATGCTTAACATACCCTCTAATAGGTAACTATGGAGTCCCTTCATACGATGTGAAGGATGATTATGGCCTGCCAAGGTTCTTTGAGTCAGATAGTATAAAGGCTAATGCATTGATAATACATGAACTATCTCCGTACGCAAGTCATTACCTTGCTAACTACACCCTAGATGAGTGGTTATACAATGAATATATACCTGGGATATATGGTATAGATACTAGAGAGCTTACCAAGAGGCTTAGGGTCAAGGGTGTTATGATGGGTATACTAGCAGTAAGCAATAGAGATGATAAGGATATTAATATCGATGAGTTAAGGAGAGTATTAAGGGATACTGAGAGGTATGATGATATAAACTTTGTAAAGCAGGTATCAACAGTAAATGCTATAGAATATAGGCTTGATAATAGTAATAATAGTAGTAAGGAGAGCAGCAAAGGTAATGTAGTGCTTATAGATACTGGTACAAAGTACAGTATAATAAGAAACATACTAAGGATTGGTTACAATGTTGTTAGGCTACCATATAATGTAAGCATAAGCAAAGTGTTATCATATAACCCAAAGGGTGTGTTGCTAAGCAATGGGCCAGGTGATCCTAAACAGTGTAAGAATACCATTGAGCTTGCAGAAGAGTTACTTGATATGGATATACCTGTACTTGGTATATGTTTAGGCAATCAGATACTTGCATTAGCAGCAGGTGCTGATACATACAAGCTACAGTATGGACATAGAGGTCAGAATAAGCCTTGCTTAAATCTTATAGATAAGAGATGTTATATAACAAGTCAGAATCATGGTTACTGTATAAAACCAGACTCTCTGCAAGGTACAGGGTTTAATATATGGTTCAAGAACGCAGATGATGGTACAGTTGAAGGTATAATACATAAAGATAAGCCCATAATAGCAGTACAGTTCCACCCAGAGGCTGCACCTGGGCCTTATGATTGTCAATATATATTTGATACATTCGCTGAGTTGATGGAAGGAGGGTAGCAAGAAAGATCATGCTTCACATGATTAAAGTAGCAATTATAACGGTTATAGAAGTTTGCATGTATAAGGAGGTTAAATAGCAATGCCATTGCTGGATGGAATAAAGAAGGTTCTAGTCCTAGGGAGTGGAGGTATAAAGATAGGTGAGGCTGGAGAGTTCGACTACTCTGGTAGCCAATGCCTTAAGGCCATAAATGAGGAAGGTTTAGAGAGCATACTTGTAAATCCAAATGTTGCTACAATACAAACAGATACTAGGCTAGCAAGTAAGGTGTATCTATTACCTATTACACCAGATATGGTTGCTAAGGTTATAGAGCAAGAGAGACCAGATGGTATAATGCTTGCATTTGGTGGGCAGACAGCGCTCAACTGTGGTGTAGCATTGAAGAAGCAAGGTATCTTAGATAAGTATGGTGTTAGAGTTCTAGGCACATCTGTTGAGAGCATAAACACTGCTAGCGATAGAGAGTTATTCAAGAAGACAATGATTGAAAATGGAATAGCTGTAGTTAAAGGAAGAGCAGCAACAAGCATGAAAGAGGCGTTAGAGATAGTTAAAGAACTTGGCTATCCTGTTATGATAAGGGTAGCATATACTCTAGGTGGCAAAGGTAGTGGTATTGCACATAATGAGTATGAGTTGTATGAGATAGTACAGAGAGGTTTGGCAGCAAGTATGATACATCAAGTTATGCTTGAGGAGTATATAGGACACTGGAAACAAATAGAGTATGAGATAATGCGTGACTATAAAGGTAATGCCATAACTGTATGTAATATGGAGAATATCCTTGCTATGAGAGTGCATACTGGTGATAACATGGTTATCGCACCGTCTCAAACAATAAATAATAGAGAGTATCATATGCTTAGAAGTATAGGCATAAGAGCAGTTGAGGCATGTAAGGTTGTTGGTGAATGCAATATACAGTTTGCCTTAGAGCCTACATCTGAACGATATGCTGTTATAGAGATAAACCCTAGACTATCAAGGTCATCAGCACTAGCAAGCAAGGCTACAGGTTACCCTATAGCATACATGGCAGCAAAGCTTGCATTAGGTTACTCGTTGGATGAGTTATTAAACAAGGTTACAAAAGTTACAACAGCATGCTTTGAACCCTCTTTGGATTATGTTGTTGTTAAGATCCCTAGATGGGACTTTAAGAAGTTTGATAGAGTGAATAGAAAGCTAGGCACACAGATGAAGTCTGTGGGCGAGGTTATGGCCATTGGTAGATGTTTTGAGGAGGCTATACAGAAGGCATTTAGGATGTTAGATATTGGATTAGATGGAATATTAAGGAAAGAGGTTAAGAGGTTTAGAAGTGAGGAAGAGTTGGAAGAGTTGATACTTAATCCTGATGATGAGATAATGCAGAATATAATAGATGCATTAAGGTTAGGATGGAGTATTGAGAGGATAGCTAGACTAACTCCTATCGATCCTTGGTTCATCTATAGGCTTAAGAATATAGTTGATATGGAGAATACTTTATTGAAGACTAAAGAACTTGATGAAGAGCTAATAAGGGAGGCTAAGAGGTTAGGATTCTCAGATGCACAGATAGCAAGGTATCTTGGTATAAGTGAGAGTGCTGTTAGAGAGTTTAGAAAGAAGCATGGTATTATACCAGTAGTTAAACAGATAGATACACTTGCTGCAGAATGGCCTGCAAAGACCAATTACTTATACCTTACATATGGAGGCTCAAGTGATGATATAATATATAATTATTATAATTATAATAGTAATAATGAGATAAATAATGATGGAAAAGAGAAGAGAAAGGCTATAGTGCTTGGAGCAGGCACATATAGAATAGGCTCAAGTGTAGAGTTCGATTGGGCTACAGTTAACATGGTCTGGGGTCTTAAGAGTAACGGGTTTGATGAAGTAGCGGTGATAAATTGTAACCCAGAGACCGTATCAACTGATTATGATATCTCTGATAGATTATACTTTGAAGAATTAACCCTAGAGAGGGTTCTGGATATATATGAGAAGGAGAATGCAGATGGTATAGTTACATGTGTAGGAGGACAGATAGCAAATAACTTAACACCAAAGCTTGCAAAGCATAATGTAAAGATACTAGGCACTGATCCAGAGGATCTTGATATGGCAGAGGATAGAGCAAAGTTCAGTGCACTATTAGATAAGCTCAATATAAAGCAACCTACATGGCAAGTATTTGAGAGTATAGAGCAAGCAAAGGAGTTCTGTAGGATCATAGGCTACCCAGTTCTAGTTAGACCATCGTATGTGCTTAGTGGGTCTGCTATGAAGGTTGTATGGGATGAGAGTAATCTAGACAAGTATCTAACTCTAGCTGCAGAGGTTAGTAGAGAGTATCCAGTAGTCATAAGTAAGTTCATAATCGATGCGCTAGAGGTTGAGGTTGATGGTGTTGCAGATGGGTCCAATGCTATAATATGCTCAATAATAGAGCACATTGAGAGTGCTGGAATACACTCGGGCGATGCAATGATGGTTATACCCCCATTAAGACTAAGTATGAAACATATTGAGAAAGTAAGAGAGTATACATTGAGTATAGCAAGGGCATTAAAGATAAAAGGTCCATTCAATATACAGTATATAGTAAAAGGTGATGATATATATGTTATAGAGTGTAATCTAAGAGCAAGTAGATCCATGCCATATGTATCAAAATTTACTAGAGTTAATGTTATAGCACTTGCTGCTAGAGTTATAGCAGGCAAAGCATTACCGGAGATTGAAGAACCATGGGTTAATGCTAAAGGTTATGCTGTTAAAGCACCCCAATTCTCCTTTATGCAGCTAGAGGGAGCAGATGTAGTGCTAGGGGTAGAGATGAGATCTACTGGTGAGGTTGCATGCTTTGGTGATACATTCTATGATGCAATGGTTAAAGCATTATTGGCATCAAATTACAACCTAAATATTAACAATACCATTAACAATAGTAAGAAAAGCGCATTGCTTACCGTTGGAGGTTTGATGAAAAGAAGAATACTACCTATAGTATCACTCCTTAAGGCACTGAATTTTAAGATATTTGCTACTGAACATACAGCGGAGTTCCTTATAACAAACGGCTTTAAAGATGTTACTATAGTGTATAAGATAAGTGAGCCTGATAGAAAACCAAACATAATAGACCTTCTATACAATAGAGAAGTTGATATCATAATAAATATACCAAGTACTCTAACCATTGAGAAGTTCGTTGGAATGCTAGATGATGAGTATATGATAAGAAGGAAGGCTGTAGAGATGGGCATACCTGTATTCACTACCCTGGAGAGTGCAAGTATGTTTCTTAAAGCACTAGAATGGCTTGCTAGTAATAAACCTACTATAAAACCTTTAGAACGCTATATCATTATTTAGATTTAGTTCAGATAGATGCCTTTAAATTTAGTTGTTTTCTATTATCTTTATCTATCTAATTAAATTTCAATTCTCATAAGAGTGTTAAGAATAATAATATATGTATATGTTCATCTATACTTGCATGAATCACAATAAAATAGACAAGATAGTTTATAAGAACATCTGGAAACAGTACTTAAAGTTATACCTTACAGCAGCAGATGAAGAGTTCAAGGACTTCTGCAATATATTTGATATATACATGATGCCCTCACAGCAACAAGTGCCATATGGTGATACTGGTACTAAAAGTATAAGAATATACTTATGGGATTCAAAGGGTTATTTAGCAAGAGTCATTAACTGTATGGTTATTAGCCATGAACTTATACATGCTATTGCAATATATAAATATGTTATAAAAAGTAATAACCCGTTAATTGCCAGAGCAATTCACCAAACTTTACATTATTATCATGGATATGGCAGAGAAGGAGAGGAAACGCAAGGTAAACTAACAGCAACAGAATTAAATTTAACTGTAAAGGTAAACCCATTATCAGTACCTTTAAAGATCTTAGGTTCCTATGAGATGATAGACTATGCAAAGATTGAAAGAATAGCAGTTGAGCAAATGCAAGTTAACTGATTTAGTTTATGGAAACTAATTAGAGAATGGATAAATATTAGACAATAATAAAAATGACCAAAATATCTTTTAAACAAGTACATAATTATAATATAGAAGAGAAACTTTATATTAGATGCTTTTTTCTGTTAAAATGTTAATATCTGTATTAAGATAAATTCTACTGTTATTGTTTAATAAACAGAATTAATAATAATGAGCAAGAATATCAAGTTTAGTAGTACCGAAGGTAATCCCTTCTTAAAGGCATACTTATACATACAGGCTAATAGAAATGAATGGGACGAAAAGATATCTGCAATAGAGTATAATACTGAAAGAGCAAAGCACTTTAAGGAACAGAGAAGAGCGTTAAGATGGATGATTAAGCATATAGCAACAAATAAAAAGTTTAGCTAGTGACAAATTACTAATTAATTCAGAATAAATATTTTATCTTATTTATTTTTATTTTTTGAGTATGAATGAATACTCAAATGCTCTAAGATACAAATATTCAGTATTAGATATGAAGCTTGCAATAATAAAGCATGATTTAAGAAGATTATATAGACAAATGGTAACATATAATTTATTGTATCATAATAACATACTTGTAATGCTAGATTATTTAGTTAATAGTATTAACGTTCATAATAACAATAGTAATGAAGTGAATAGATATGAATAATAACACGATGCTAATATTAAGGTTTGCTGGTTTAGATCTAGCAAGGATAAGAGATCACTCAGCACTGGTTGTAGTTGAGATAACCGAAGATAAAGATGAAACTAATGATTCTAACAATAAGATAATAACTGTAATTGATGCTATAGAATATCCTCATATAACATTAGATAAGTTAGCAGAGATGATTAAAATCAAGCATGAGAAGTATCAATGGACTACACTTCTTATAGATGCAACTGGATTTGGAGGTGCTATTGCATATGATATACTAAGTAAGTACATGGATTGTAAAGCAGTTATCTTTACAAATAATATAAAGAATCAGATGGTATCTAACCTTGTAACTTTAGTGGCAAATAAGAGGATAAGAATACCAAAGGAGCACAAAAGACTCATAGAGCAGATGCTTGAGCAGAGGATAATTTCAGACAGCCCAAGTATAAAGTATAGACACCCAAGTAATAAGAACGATGATCTGTTCTGGGCTCTATGTTTAGCATGTTTTGCATGTAAAGATATGTTAAATCAATCTTACATGAAGATAGTAAGTAAGAAGTTCTATCATCAAGAGAATCTTTATGGTAAGTACGATGCTATACACTTTAGATGGTGAATAGTATGAGCAAATATGACGGTTTAAATAGAATAGGAAGAGTACTCGCAGGAGCATTAAGTAGATATAGAAAGAGAATTGAAGGTTACAGCAATTATTATGCCTTTAACAGCAATAGCAAGGATAGTAAGAGTAATGATACATTTAAAGTTGCTCACATTAAGAGATTCAACCATTACTCAATAATGCCACCATATACTCAAGAAGATTATAGAGATTTTGAGAGAGTATGGGCTACTACTCTAGCAGGAGTTGCTTTAGATAAGAAGGTTGAGTTCATAGTTGGAGGGGGAATAAGACCTGTATTTGATCTAAAGAGGAACTTAAAGAAGGGTTTAAATAAGCAAGAAATTAGAGCAAGGATAGCAAGATACGATGACCTTATGCAAAGACTTATTGATATAGATGAACAGGTAGAGTTAAATCAAAAGTTAAAGATATCTATATTGCTTAGTAAAGTGTTTGGTAGAGCATGTATGTTGTTTGATTATAATGATATCAATAGCAATATACCAAGTACTCTGAAGATAGTACACCCAAGATATTTAGGCATGGTAATAGTTGATGACACAACATGGAAACCTACACATGTTCAAGTTATGCTAGCAGAGAATGAATATTTGCCTATAGATGAAATGATATACTTAGTCAATCTACCATACACTCCAGTATTAAATAGTGATTGGTATGGATTCTCGGAACTTCAAAGAATAGTTGGGGCAGCAAAAGCACTCCAAAGATTCATAGAATATGATGCACCAGAGATTGCAGAGAGCATGTGGGCTGGTTATGGATTATTCATAATAAATACAGCAAATAAGAGTAAGGAAGAGGCTGATGCTATGCTTAATGCTCTAGTAAACAACCTTAAACCTGGAGCATTTAATGCTATAGCAGCAAGGAAAGAGGATGTTGATTTCAAGACTCTAGATCTTGAGCCTAAAGTTCAAGAGTTAGTGCAGTTAATAGATGCCTACGAGAGACTCATAATAGGTAACTCAACTGTACCATCAGCATTGCTTGGGAGAGAAGAAGAGCAGAACATGGCTACTCTAAAAGGTAAGATAGAGTTCTTCATGAATGGAGTTATAAGGACTGAGAGAGAAGCTATAGTTAGAGAGGTTAGCAGACAATGGTATCAAAGATTGGTCGAAAGGATAGAACCTAGTGCACTGAATGAGTTAAACGTAAGTGCAGAATTTGAACCATTTATAGTAAGCAATTGGGTTGATATGGTAGATGCTGTTAAGAAGTTAAAGGAACTATTACCAAATCTAAGCGAAGATGCTATTCTTACTATACTTGGTTTAGAATACTTGAAGAGTGATATCCCAACTACAATTGATAGTAAATAAATACTAGTGAATCAATAAGAAATAAATTATATTATTATTTCGTTTAATTAATGAATCTGATTACCTCATTCCTTGTCATCCTATAAAGATCTTTTTTATTATTATTATACTATTATTTAGTTAATGATTCGATGTTGTAACAAATGTAATTGTAAAGAGAGCAGTACCTACAATACAGATGAAAAAGCTTGTAAATCTAGTGTTAATATAATTAATGTTTCACTCATACAAGAGAATAATTCAGAGAACAATTATCCAAGAACTAGTAACGATAAACTTCCCAGTCATATTAAGGTTAGAGAACTATTTAATTTATTTGATGAGACACTTTATAAAGCATTCTGTAAATACAAACCTTCATATGGTGAGATGTTTCTAACCATATTCCAATTGCAACAGAAACTTCATACACTTTATATTCAAGATATTGTAAAGAGTTATTTAGATTTAGAGTTGGCAAAGATCGATATTACAAAGATGTTAACTACTCTAAATGAGAATAATAATTGTAAGAAACAAGATATGTATGGATAATATTGCATAATAGAAAGATTGATCATTAATGTGGTAGTGATCCATATGTCTACAGAGAATAGAATAAAATACTTTACAGCAGGATCGAGGTTCTTCATAAAATCATTCCTCATAGATGATAGTATAAATGCAAATCGTTGGGGGGTTAGTAGAGATGCCATAATAAAAAATATAAGAAGTGCCATAGGTAAACCATTTATAATAGACTTTAACACATTCTCACACCCTAAGGCAGAAAGCGTAACGCAGCTGCTTAAGGAGCAAGAGAAGTATAGAGTAGGAACTATAATAGATGTTGGCTATAATAATGGTTATGCGTGGTTTATAGCAGAAATATTTGATGCTAAAGCTATGAAAGCAATAAGGGATGGAATAGTAAAGTTTGTTTCTCCTTCAATAATAGTAGATGAGAAAGATATAGTTAGAGATCAAAATGGTAATGAAATAGCAAAGAGCTTTGTCGTTGCACACATAGCAGGTGTAAAGGATCCAGCATTTGGTATACATAAAGCAATGATAACTGCTCAGTGTCATGGACCAGAGTATACATGTTTAAGTATTCTAAGAAGATCAAGTAGAGAGATTAGCAATAACGATAAGAAAATAACTAATCACAACAATAAAGAGAACATTAGCAAATGCGTAAGTGAGTGCTTGTATCAGAAGAAAAAAACAAATATAGCTATAGATAAACAATCAATAGCAATATGTTTAAATGAATGCTCTAAAGATGATAAAAATGATAAAGCAAAAAGTAGTTCTTTATGTTTAAGTCATCCAAATGCTAAACTGATGTCTATGCAAGATGTTAATTCAAATCAAAGCGAGAATAACAAGATTGCAGAATATGAAAATATAATAGCAGAGTTAAAGAACAAACTAAGGTTAGCAGAGTTAAATCAGGCTATCGATAGAATAGTGACAGCAAAGCTAGCATTAGGTAAGATAAGTGAACAAGATACTGAAAATGAAAGAAGAAAGTATGCAGAAGCAGATAGTGCAATGTTACTAGATGAGCTTGCCTCTATTTATGAGGAGATATTATCTAACAAGAGCGCAGGCATGTACATGCATAAACCATCGTATAATGTAAGTTATATGCTTAACGCTAAAAGGACAGTAGATATTAAGGATACTACTATTTATGCTGATAGACTATTCTTGAGGTGATGTGATATGGCTCAAGCAGGAGATATAGCAAATACTAACTTCATAGTAAGATCCTTTCAAGTTGATGCTAATCAAAGCATAGATAGAGGTGATGTTATAGCAATAGTAGAAGGCAAGGCTAGGAAGGCTACTAGTAACGATGATGGTCCATTTGCTATAGCGGTTGAGAATGTTACAACAACTAGTAGCAATGATGTTAAATATGTTAGAGCATGTATAGCGGGATTGGTTTATGTCATAGCAGATGGAACTATAAGACCTTTTAGACCAGTTAAAGTAGGCTCTCCAGGCAAGGTTATTGAAGATACTAGAGTAATCATAAGCAATGAGTACTCACAGCAAGAGATTCAAGAGCTACAGAACACATTCTGGAAGAGGGTTGGTGTATACATAGGTAAAGAGAATGAGCATCTAACAGTAAGCAATGCCTATCAAGGGGAAGTTATTCTAATCAAGTTATAATGAGTAATGATAGGTGATATTTATGGTAGTGATAGACAACTCAACAAGTGATATAAGCATGAGTACAAGTAACACTAGAGTAGCATTAACTTACTCCCCGTATACAAGCAAGATATATCTAGGCTCTTTAGCAAGCGAAGACTTTAGAAGAGATGCTAATCTTATACCATTGATAAAGGTAAACAAAGATAAGAGACTTGGTGAAGGTAGGCATGAGATACTTTATGGCGAATATATAAGACAAGCTGAGAGGCATCTCCAAGCAGGAGTATTGGATACCCCACAGGTTCAAACATTAACATCTGTACAGATACTTGATATGATAATTGGTGAAGAGTATAGGCAATACTATTTACAAGAAGGTTGTACTAGAGTGCCGGTACCAAAGTTAGAGTTAAGAGTACCAATAGCAAGCAAGTATGAGGCTAGTGAGAGAGTACCTCCAATGGTAGAACCTAATGTGCTTAATACAAAGTTCACTATGGTTGAGTTCAATCTATGGAAGAATGTAGTTGCTCTAGCAGTTGAGGATGAGGCTAGGTTAAGACCATCTGTTGATCCATTTGCAAGCCAGATAAAGACAGCTGCTACTGCATTAGGTAGAGCAGTAGCAAGGCAGATAGCAGAAGAGTTAAACAAGTTCGATGGTATAGCAAAAGATTCATGGAATGCTCTAGGTGCAAGTGATAACTTCTCAGCATACAATCCATTGGATCATATAGCAACAGAGTACTCTAATATTGCAGATAAAGGCTTTGCCGTTGATACAATAGTAATGCATCCTAGAACATGGGCTGCATACCAGAGTAATACATTCATTAAAGGTTATACTATATTAACCCCTGAGCGCCTAGGTATGGGCGTATTCCCATTACCAGGTTGGCCAGGGATAACTGCTGTTGTAGATAGTGTATTTACACAAGGACAGGCAGCATTGTATGATAAGAAGACCTTTTTGCTAGGAGAAGGGCCGACTGTAATAGAGCAAGGTAGAGATATAGACAAAGGTATGGATAAGTATGTTATAAGACAATGGGTGCAACCATTACTCACTAGTAAGGATGCTGGAGTAAGATTAACAAATATACTCTAAATTTTATTTTTATTATTTTTGTTTTCTTTTTCATTATTACCGTTAAGTTTACTAATTAAATGCCTTCTTTAATCTTTTATTTGTATTTTAATATTATATTATATAATGAATGATGATATATTAAATATAATATTACCCCAAATAACACAGATGGGTTTTGGGGCAGTAATATTATTCACTGTTATGCGATGGTTAATTAATATAGAAAGAGAGTTAAGTGAGATAAATAGAATGTTAAATGAGATAAATAGTAACATAATAGATCTTAATAAAAGTATAAACAACCTAACAGATTCTATAAATACATTTAATAAAAGATTTAGATACACTTAATTAATTACCTATTACTAATCTA
>CAZLZM010000022.1:0-12369 GCA_964563995.1 uncultured Nitrosopumilales archaeon | reverse complement strand
CTGTTTGTGTTCTTGGTAGATGGTATAAGTTATATAATAAGAAGGCATATCTAATATAAATATTGAACATAATTTATAATTAATTCATAGTATTAAAGATATTAAAATAAATAACACAAGAAATTAAGACAATAAGTACTATAAAGATTTAATTATCTCTAAATGGCATTATAAAATGGTATGAGAGAAGAAGAGGAGGGTTGGTGGTACTCCAAATGGTTGCTACCCTTGTTCGTTGGTGCTTTCATAGCATTAGCATTGTTTGCTATGGTGCCTAACCTACCATGGGTAAAGAACATTGTTAATGAGAGTGCCTCAGTAGTTAGCATTAATGGTAACTCATGCGTAGTTGAGACCTCATCACATAGGTTGATAAATGTACATAACTGCATGAATCATAAGGTTGGTGATGGTGTTACAGTATCTTATAGGGAGACCACTTCTCTTGGGGAGTTAATTAGCGCTCCACCGGTTCCTTGATCTATTATAGTAAACCAGTAATGCATATGCTGTCTTAGCATCTTCTATCTCATTACTTATAACTTTACCTATAGCCTCATCTAAACTCATGATAACTAACTCTATCTCCTCATCCTCATCCTTGTTATTCCCTTCAGTTCTCTTAAGCTCTCTTGCTATAAAGAAGTGTATAACCTCTGTACAGTAGCCTGGTGTCATGTAGCATTTGCCTATGTACTCTAACCTGCCTGCTTTATATCCTGTCTCTTCTAATAACTCTCTCTCTGCTGCATCCTCTATACCTTCATTAGCCTCTATCATGCCTGCAGGTATCTCAAGTAAGTGCTTATCTATTGCATATCTATACTGTCTCTCAAGTATTACAGTACTATCATCAAGCAAGGGTAACACTGCAACAGAGCCTCTATGCTCAATAACCTCTCTTAACTTACCAGTGTTGAGTTTATCTATCCTTAATGATATGACCTTACCTCTGTATACGTAGTTGCCAAGAGTGTATTTGTACTTACCATCGCTATTACCCATGACATCAATCAATATTAACCCAATATAATAGCATAATTGATATGCTAGTGATAAGCAAGAGTATCAGTATAAAGACTAGAGGGGAAGGGGATATAATAGATTTAAGTGACAACCTTAACTCTGCAATTAAAGCAAGTAATTTAAAGAATGGCATTGTTACAATATTTGTACCAGCATCAACAGCAGCAGTAACTACAATAGAGTATGAGCCTGGATTATTAAAGGATCTCCCTAATGCCCTAGAAAGGATAGCCCCAAAGGGTATAGAGTATGAGCATGAGAAGACATGGCATGATGGTAATGGGCATTCACATGTTAGGGCATCTATACTAGGACAGTCATTAACTATACCTTTCATTGATGGAAAACCCATATTGGGAAGATGGCAGCAGATAGTGCTTATAGAGTTAGATATAAAAGATAGGGAGAGGACAGTTATATTTCAGATTATAGGCGAGTGACCTCATAATCATCTATTTTACATAATTATTTTTATAGAATAGATTAAAAATCTTGGTCTATTCCTAAATTAATATAAGGAATAGTAATACTTGTCTTATAAAGGATAAGATTAAGAATTATATTTTTTAATTATAACATTATAGATATGGAGATAGAGATACCAAAGAGTATTAGACCTATAATGCTTGAGGATGCTGAAGAGACAATACTTGGTGATCCCGAAGGCTCAAGGAAGCAGTACAGATATGGTAATCTGCACATAAGGGAGTACGATGATAAGTATGTTGTACACGTTGATAGGTTTGATCCTAGAAAGGAGCCTATAAGACATCTTGTATATGATGCACCAGAGGTCCTAATAGGTACTGCCATAGGTCTGTATGCAGGTTTTAATGTAGGTAGTAGTATATTATCATCAAATAAAGGTAATAGTGGCAAGATAAGTGAGGCTTTACTGATTGGTAGCTTAGTAGCAATAACAAGTGGTTATGTAACATATAGTATAATAAAGTGGCTCAAGCGTAAGTTACTATGAGGCAGTACGATTACGAATACATAGACTATAAGGTTAAGAGGCGCTGTATAATCCTAGTATTAAGGTTAGCCCCAATAATAATAAGGTTTAGAAGAGATAGAAGGGAATGGATTAGGAAAGAGGGTAAAGGCTGTAATATAGCAAGGATGAGGAGAAATGCTGCAAGAGCAGTAAATACATTCATTAAGTTAGGTCCAGTGTTCATAAAGTTAGGCCAATGGTTATCTAGTAGACCAGATCTATTACCCCAACCATACTTAGAGGAGTTTGCTAAACTACAAGATGATGTACCCCCAGCACCATTTCAACAGGTAAAGGAGATAATAGAAGATGAGTTTGGTAAGAGTATTGAGCAGCTATTCGATCAGTTCGATCCTAACTGTATCTCTGGTGCAAGCCTAGGACAAGTATATAGGGCAAGGTATAATGGTAAGGATGTTATAGTTAAGGTACTAAGACCAAATATACATTATCTTGTTGAGAGGGATCTACAGTCTATAAGACTATTGTTGCCTTATGCTATACGGGTTGTTGATCCAAACATAGCATTCTCCTTGGAGTCTATATTTGCACAGTTTGTAGAGAGTATCAGAGAAGAGATGGATTATACCATAGAGGCTAGTAACCTAAAAAGGATAAAGAGCAATCTTAAGAATGAATCCTATGTTATTATACCTGAAATCATCGAAGAGAGGAGTACATCTAAAGTACTTACTCTAGAGTATATCCCAGGTATAAAGGTTACAGATGTAGCAAAGTTAGATGAGCTAGGCATAGATAGGAAGAGACTTGTTATAAGGCTTCATAGATTATTCTTTAAGATGCTATTGAAGCATGATATATTCCATGCAGACCCACATCCAGGAAATATTGCTATTAAACCTGATGGCTCTATAGTGCTGTATGACTTTGGTATGGTAGGCAGATTAGATGATTCTACTAGAATGAAGCTTATAAGGCTTTATCTGGCATTAATAGAGAGGGATCCTACTAGGGCAGTTAACATACTTTACTCCCTAGGAGCACTCTCCCCAGAGGCTAATAGGTATGTTGTAGAGAAGGGTTTAGCATTAGCTATAGAAGGTATGTATGGCAAGAAGGTAGATGAGATGGAGGTTAAGGCATTGATGGAGTTAGCAAACAAGACTATGACCAAGTTTCCATTCAGGTTACCTAAGCAACTCGCACTCTATATGCGTATGGCTACCCTATTAGAGGGTATATACTTAACATTGAAGGTTGAATTCCAGTTCATGAAGGTACTATCATCCATACTACAAGAGGAGGGGCTTGTTAGAGATGCATATATAGAGGAGTTCAAGAGTACTGTAGAGAACATAGTTAAGAGTGCTAGAGATTACATAGCAATTGCACCAATGCTTAAGGATTATCTAGAGAATAACCTGCTCAATTCAAGAAGTAACAAAGGGATTAGAGGTGGTGCCACACTAATAGCTAGTAGTATAATAACAGCATCGCTGCTCATAAGTTCTGCTATAATAATGCAGAATTATCCTATGCTAGGACAGATAGGCTTTGTTGTAGCAGTTACAATAATAGGTATAATGTTATTAGCAAAGAAGATTTAGTAACCACATATAATTTATGCTCTTATTCTATCTTAACTGCACCTTTAAGGGGTATTCTTAGCTCAAGTATACCTTCCTTATATGTTGCTTTCACATCCTCTTCTGTAACCTTGAATGGTAATGGTATACTTTTATCTATCTTTAATGGCCTCTGCTGCCAATATGTTACTCCAGCTGCCTCTACCTTCTCCCTACTAGCCTTTATAGTTAGGATACTCTCACTAACCCTTATTCTTATATCCTCTTTCTTGAACCCTGGCATATCAGCAATGATAACTAGATCTGAACCATCCTCATACACGTCTACGGGGGGTATCACAAACTCATAGAACTCCCTAGTCTTGGCTGCAAACTCTCTCATCAATTCACGCACTATATACTTTGCTATACTCATAATAAAAGTTATGTTAATATTAAATATAAATCTTTAATCTTGATATCGACTATAAATATATAGTTATTACATCGAAACAAGCTATTTATTTATTTATTTAGTTTTATCCATTTTATCTTACTAAACTCTTGTATAAATGTAGTTATCATTACTACTGATTAAGTAATTAATAGAACTTAAGTGTCATACTAACCATGTCAAATATAGATAATCTAAGAAGGAAGACAAAGTCTGTAGATAAGTATGAATTCTTATCTCTATTGGATATAGTTATAAATACCATGATAATGGAGAGGAGATCAGCTAGCATAGGAGGTAATACTATTAATGGTGGGCTAATAAATTTGGAAAAGTTCGATGAGTTAGTGCTTGTAGGAGATCTGCATGGAGATCTTGAGGCTATGTTATCTATACTTTCAAAGGTAAAGTTCTTCGATGAGCATAGTACTGTTATCTTTCTAGGGGATTATGGAGATAGAGGGGTAGAATCAGTTGAGGTTTACTATACACTACTTTACTTAAAGGCAAAGTATCCAAATAGAATAATAATGCTAAGAGGTAACCATGAAGGACCAAAGGATCTACCATTCTATCCTCATGATCTACCATTTATGCTAGAGTCTAGATTTGGAATATACTCAGAGATTATATACTCTAGACTAAGAGATCTATTCGATAGCATGTATACAGCGGTTATAGTTAAGAATCTGCTCTTAATACTACATGGAGGCTTGCCTATAAAGTTGAACTCTTTGGATGATATTGCAAAGGCTCACCTCTTGCATCCTAGTAAGAGTTACCTGTTAGAGATACTTTGGAATGATCCAAGGGAGATCACAGGCTATCAAGAGTCTGCTAGAGGTTATGGTTATTACTTTGGTAAAGATATAACTCAAAATGCATTTAGAGTTACTAACACTAGAATGTTGGTTAGAGCACATGAACCTTGTAATGGTTATAAGGTTAACCATGATGGTTTGGTGTTAACCTTATTCTCGTGTAAGGCACCATATGGTAATTACAAGGCAGCATACATGTTATTAAGCATGGATGATCTACATATAAACAATGAACAAATACTAGAGAGGGTTGAGGTATTTTGAGTACATGTGTAGATGATAAACAAAGAAAAGATACCAAGTATAACATTAGTAAAAAGGCATTGCTTATTGTTATAGAAGGGATAGATAAGGCTGGTAAGGGTACCCAAGCAACGCTACTTGCAGATGCATTAGACTCAAGAGGTTATAGATGCAAAGTTATAAGCTTCCCGGACTACTCTACTCCTATAGGCAAAGAGATATATGCATTCTTACATAAGTGTAGAGATTATCCATTACAGGTTAAGCATATGCTACTATCAGCCAATAGATGGGAGAAGAAGGATGAGATAGAGCAAGCTTTGCAGGAGTACGACTGTGTTATAATGAATAGATATTATCACTCAAATCTTGCTTATGGTTGTGCAAATAACCTTGATCTTGAGTGGCTTGAGAACCTTGATAAAGGTTTGCCTAGAGAAGATTTAGTTATAGTGATAGATATATGTGTCGAGGAATCGATCTATAGGATTAGAAAAGATTCTATGCACAGAGATGATTTTGAGAGGGTAGATATGCTTAAGAAGGTTGCAGATGTATACAAGATGCTGGCAAGTAAATACAATTGGATAGTGATAGATGGTAACAGAAGCAAAGAAGAGATACACAAGGATATACTAAATATAGTTATTGATAGGCTAACAACAACAAGAAGTAATAATCAATAATATGATGATAAATAAATATTATCTTAAGATTTTAATTATCAGATATGAATAAGGTAGTAGCAGAGATAAGCGATCCTGTACATGGTTACTTTTATCTAAGCACTGTTGAGAAGGAGATAGTTGATAGCAGAGAGTTCCAGAGATTAAGGAGGATAAGACAGCTATCTAGTGCATACCTTACCTATCCTAGTGCACAACATACAAGGTTTGAGCACTCTCTAGGTACTATGCATCTTGCTGGTAAGGTAGGTGTATCTTTGAAGAACAAAGGTTATATAGATAGTGATGACAAGGTTCAATTACTTAGACTTGCTGCATTGTTACATGATATAGGGCATGGACCATTCTCACATCTATTTGAGGAGATAATTGCATTTAAGAGCAATGGTACGCATGAGGATATTGGTAAGAGGATAATAAAGGAGAGATTCAATGATACTCTTGCTAAGCATGGTTATACAGCAGATGAGGTTAATGAACTTGCGTTTGGGGAGTCAGATGAGCAATACCTTAATGAAGTGATCTCTGGTGGTTTGAGTGTTGATCTCATGGATTACTTGCTTAGGGACTCTTACTTTACAGGCGCGCACTATGGGAGAATAGATGCAGAGAGAATAATAAGCTCATTGGAGGTTTACAATAATAGGTTAGCCTTAGATAAAGCTGCGCTTAACTCATTCGAATCACTCTTGATAGCAAGGTATCAGATGTTCAAGGCAGTTTACTTCCATAAGACAGTTAGGGCTGCAGAGATCATGCTTCTTAAAGCAATGCAGTTAGCTGATGAGTATATGCATTTAACCTCAGCTTACAATAACCTCGAGGAGTATCTAAGGCTAACCGATGATTACGTACTCTTGAACTTACTGAACCTACCTGATACCAGCAAAGAGTTAAGGTTAGCAAAGATGTTTGCAGAAGATTATAGAGATAGAAGGCTATTCAAGCCAGTATTTGAGAGTATAATGCAAGCAACCAGCACGCTGATAAATAGGCTTACAGATGTTAAGTATTTAAGTGAGAGAGCTAAGGAGATAGCTAAGATAGCATCTGTAGATGAGTATCTAGTTTATATAGATAGTGCAAAGGCACCATCTATACCTAGAGCCCCAGGTAGAGAAGAGATCAAGGATCTTATACTCATAGGCAAGGATGGTACAAGCAAGAGTGTTAAGATTATACCTATGAAAGATATACCCTTGATAGCCTCAATATTAGGTTTTATGAATATGATAAGGGTTTACACAGTAGAAGAATGTAGGGATAAGGTTAAGAGTGCAGCTTACACAATATTAGGGAGTGAGACTGATAGATGGTATGAGAGGGTAGCGGTATGAGTATTAAAAAAAGAAGAGTAGTTGTAAAGCTAAGCGGAAGCATATTTGACCTTGATGATTGTGTAGAGAGGATTAGAATGTATGCAGATCTATTCAAGGAGTTGATTAACGATTATGATAGAAATATTCAAGTAGTGGTGGTTGCTGGAGGAGGAAAGGAGGCTAGAAGGTATATAGATGCTGCTAGAGCATTTGGTGCAGATGAGTCAAGCTTGGATGAATTAGGTGTAGAGATATCTAGGCTTAATGCTAGGCTGCTTATACATGCTATAGGTGATAATGCTTATCCTCATGTACCAAGGGATCTACAAGAGGTTAGTGTAGCAGTAGATAGTAACAAGGTGGTAGTAACTGGAGGCTTGCATCCTGGGCAGAGTACAAATGCAACATCTGCACTAATAGCAGAGAGGGTTAGAGCCAGTATGTTCATAAATGCTACAGATGTAGATGGTATATATACAGCTGATCCACGGATTAACAAGGATGCCAAATTGATAAAGAGGATAAGTGTTAAGGAGTTGTTAACAATGCTGATAGATGAGAAGTTCAATGCAGGTACATATGAGTTGATGGATATAGTTGCTCTTAAGGTTATTGAGAGATCTAATATACCCACTAGAGTTATAAAGGCTAGTGTTGAGAATATAAGGTTAGTTATAGATGGACACGATATAGGTACCCAGATACTTTCCTAGTATTATGTTATTTGATTTTGAAAAATTATCTATCAAATCATCAGTAGTATATGCTCTGCCTCTCCCTATCTACTACACTACTCATGTAACGTAACTGCTCTTCCATGAACCTCTTCCTTCTCTCCTCTTCATCCAACTCTTCCATGCTAAACTCGTTCAATCCAAGGATCTTTATGAGTGTTATGAGTATGCTCTTGGCAGTCTTAGGCTGTATAATCTCTGGATTGTCTATCTCTCCAAGTATGCATAATGCATCTATACCCCTTTCATAGCATATACCAAGTATCAAGCCATTGAAACCAGTTATATGACCTTCGCCTTCCAGTATGCGTATGTTGCTGTAAGCTCTTACATCATCAAGCAGATGCTTTTTATTTGCTGCACAGAAGATTCTTGGTTCTGCACCAACTGATGCTCTTAATGCTGCACCAACTGAGTATAGCCTCTTAACATTAAGCCTCTGTGCAATATTAACTACCTCATAACATATCTCGTATAACCTCCTAGGATCTGAGGGATTAAAATCCCCTGTGAACATAAGTATGTTGCTATCTTTACTATGATAGAATCTATAGGTTGATTGCTTATAGTATGTTAAGCCATCCTTGTATGTAACGTATGGAGGCCAATATGCATATATCTCAGCAAATAGTTTGGCACCTAATTTATTAACAAGAGTATTCATACATAGACCAGCAACATTGCCCATATCTGGTAATGCAGCAACCATCCTAGCATCGTTTATCTTTGGATAATAGTATACCTTAGTTCCAAGCATACAATGAGTTATACTTTACGAGTAAATAAAATCCTATCGTTATACATCATTTATATCATGCTTGCCTCTTGCTCAACCATCTTTATCATATAATACTCAATGTAAGCCCCTGCTAATAGTAGAGCAGAGACTATTCCTATTAGTATCAGTGTGGGTACAAGCATCACCCTTAATCCCTTCTTTATCACTATGCTATAGATAAGCAGTGCACTCTGAGACATAGCTATCCCATATGATACCACTTCAAGCACACCAAATGGGGTTGCTAATACTAGTATTGGTGGTATGTTTGATAATGCTGGTGTAGTCTCCACTAATGCCCTAAATACAAGCCCTGTAGAATATGCAGAGAATAATCCTATAGCTACTCCTAAAGCTGGTATGAACATTGCTAATGCTATCCTAAGGTTATTTGCAAATATACCCAAGGCATCTATATCTTTAACCATATCTTTAAACTGATTACTTATAACCTGTGCATCTTCCTTGCTTATATTGGAGTATGCACCTAGATTAAAGAATACTATAAAGGATAGAGATGCTAATGCTATAAGAACTAATCTCCTTCTTTTACTCACTAATATAATAAAATCGATGAAATATTTAAAGTAAGATGGATAACATAGGATCCTCAGCAAGCACATCCTTAACTAATGATGCTTGAACCGCTAAAGATATCCTCTTAGTTCTACCATATCTACCTTGATTAACTACAGGAGCATATAGTAAGCCTTGCATATCGAGTTCGCTTATTATCATACCTACTCTCCTTTGGGTAACTGCTTGCACACCTAGCCTCTTAGTTAACTCTAGATAAGTATCATATACACTACCAGTAGAACCCTTCTCTGATAACATAACGCTTAGTATAACTAACTTCTCATGTAATGGTAGCTTCCTTAATGTCTCACTAACCTTATCCTGCTCTATCCTCTTCTCTGCTATCCTAACATGCCTCTCCTCAACTTGTTCTGCACCTTCCCTTTCTGCAACCTCTCCAGCAACCCTTAACAGATCCAATGCTCTTCTAGCATCTCCATGCTCTGAACCAGCAATAGCAGCACATAGGTTTATAGCGCTCATGCTTATACAACCTTCATAAAATCCAAGTCTTGCTCTTTCTAAAAGTATATGCCTTAACTCCTCAACTGTATATGGAGAGAATAACACCTCTTCCTCACTTAGGCTACTCAATACTCTAGGATCCAATAGTTCTTTGAAGTTAAGATCGTTGCTTATACCTACCAAGCCTAACGAGCCTTTACTTAAACGCTCATTCGCTCTTGTCATCTGATATAATACCTCATCACCATGTTTCTTAACCAAGAAATCTATCTCGTCTAGAACAAAGACTGTATCTATACCATTAGTATCTATATAATTAACTATTCTAGTGAATACTTCACTTGATGCTAAACCTGTAAATGGGAACCTTAAACCTATAGCCTCACCTAACTGTACTAGCACAGTATACTCTCTCTTTGCATTCTTTACATTTGAATATGCTAAAACTACGTTAAGGTTAAGCCTTCTTGCTCTTTCTTGTAGATGTTTAAGTACATACCTAGCAACTGCTGTCTTACCTGTACCAGGTTTACCATATAGTAATAGGTTTGATGCCCTTGAACCTTTAAGTAAAGGTGATAATGACTCTGCTACTGCTCTAATCTCATTCTCTCTAAATGGTAATCTATCTGGTACATAGTCAGATCTAAGCACATCTCTATCCTTTATGAGAGGTTTTGAAGCTATTACCTTATCGAATATCTCATCTATTATATCTGTATTTTTATCATACATACTCACACACCAACATTTCTTATGCAATTTGATATGATAAAGATCTCTAATTGCTTTTAAGCTACTAAATCAAATCAAATAAACAAAATCTTTACTTGGATTTAACAAGAGTAATACTGTACTTTCTAATAGATAATAACACTGCAATTGAAAGACTGGTGTCTCTCCTCTAGTTACTATGTTAACTAAATGTTAAGATTTTATATTATCTAGTTAGGATAACACCATTATTTCCACTGGAGACCTATATCAGTGTTAATCATGTTAATAAGCATATTTTAACACCATTATTTCCACTGGAGACCTATATCATTTAATTTTAACACCATTATTTCCACTGCAAGTTAAGTTGTTAATATTATGAGATAGATCAACAATAACATAATTAACATATACTCAATTTTAGACATCTGTTAACTATTATAAAACATATCAATGACTATGGGATACAATTATTTATTAACTACCATTCTCAAGTATGGCATTGATCTTTTCTATAAATTGATTTATGAATTCCTTCGGTATCATGGCTCCACATGCTTTGTCATGTCCTCCTCCACTACCTTTTACACTTAATGCTATATCATTAACTACTCTTCCCAAGTGTAACTTACATAGATCTGAACCTCTAACAGATACTACTATCTTATCACCTCTCTGCTTATATGCTATCGCAACCTTAGTATCATTACCATACATAGCTAGAAGCATATTTGCTATTGTGCTTGCAGGAAGATCATCTGCCTGCATATACACTATATTATTGTTTATCCTTTTTGCCTCTCTTGTTACAATATTTATATTCTTTGTTATCTTATCAGCATAAACTTTAGCATTATCCAATACACCTTCTACTCCATGTGGTAAAACGTCTTCCTCTGCTAATCTGTTAACAAGTGTTAACAGGTACTCTTGATTATGTTGATTATTATAGATAGCATATGCTAGTATTGTAGCCTCAAACTCCATGAAGTGCTTATCGTATCTGCTTATTATACTACTTGCGAACCTTCTGTTGCTTAACTCATCTATTATTGCTGCACAAGCAGCAAGTATAGCAAATTTATGATCGTTTAATTGTCTTGAGTTCATTAATAAGTTAGAGTATATTATCATTGCTGTACACTCATCTAGAGTATGGATTAGCCTTATACCATTGTTTGTTAACATGCTCTTACAATCTTCACTTAAGTAGTGATGGTCTATGTATGTAACTATAGCACCTTTTTGTACTATTTTACTTAAAAGATTTACAAATCTATTCTCGTTCGCTTTACTTAAACCAAGATCACATATGAATAAATACTCAATATTGCCATTACTACTATTACTAACCTCCTCTATCCTCTGTATAAAATCAGAGTAATCTGCTAATATAACATCTGTAGAATAGAGATGCTTTATCATACATGCAGATACTATACCATCTGGATCCTCTTTATGTGATATACATATCTTTACCATGCTAGTTTACTTTAATAATCCTATATATAAAATATAAAATAGTTAAGGACTCCCAAAGTTCTTACATTATCTTGGCAAGAAAACCAGGATTAGGCTATATATGCCTAGTCTAGGGGCTGAGTTGACACAGCCCAAACTTGGTATGATGAAGCCATACAGGCTAAATGAAGAACCGAGAATCTTCAGACTTTAGTCGGAGAGCGTCAATTTTTATCAAAAATCATCATATTATAATCTATATAGTTTAGCACTACTCCCTCCGCCTATACCTACTCTTTTGCTGTATTACTCTAAACCTAAATGAGAGGCCAAATATTAGTATGCCAGTTATTATAAGCATCATACCCCTAATAAATGCAAACTCATCACTAGATATTATGATTGCCAATACTCCTATTACTATTATTGCTATACCAGCAACTGTACCTATTATACCTAAATTTGAGTCTTTACGTTTACTCTTATCCCTATCACTACTAACACTCTTATCAATACCTATTTACAGGTTAGTGTATTATTTAAGCATTAAATAAATCGATTAG
>CAZLZM010000021.1:2778-13159 GCA_964563995.1 uncultured Nitrosopumilales archaeon | reverse complement strand
ATTGGATCTTAGCATAATGGTTATGATGTAATATGTGGTTAAGTTAACAGAGCCACATGAACTGAGTAAAGGTATAAATAGCATACTGTAGTAGTGTAGATGAAGTTGTATGCTTAGGGAGCTCTTAAGCCCGAGGCGTGAGAGTAAGGAGAAGATATTAAGTGAGCATCATGATAAGCCTGCAAACTTTAATGTCTTTGTAGGCAAGTTATCCGAGGTTCTTGTTAGGGCAATAGACAAGCCTCTAGGTTATGCTATAAACTGGGGGAGGTTATGGTCTCTATGGCCAGTACATCTGGAGACCGCCTGCTGTAGTCTAGAGTTTGGTGCTGCATCAGGTCCAAGGTATGATGTTGAACGCTTTGGTATAATAGAAGCCTTTGGTTCATTAAGGCAGTGTGATCTTATGGTCATACAGGGTACAGTAACAAGGAAGATGGCACCTAGAGTGAGGATGATCTACGATCAGATGCCTGATCCCAAGTACGTTATTGCCATGGGGGCATGTGCCATAACTGGAGGACTCTACTTTGACTCATACAATGTTCTTCCAGGTATAGATGGTGTAATACCTGTAGATGTTTATGTGCCTGGGTGCCCACCTAGACCAGAGACTCTTATACAAGGCTGTATACTATTGCAGGAGAAGATAAAGAGAACAAGGTTCAGGTAGTAGTAATTTAATTAGAGTAGAGATATAATGAGTAGCAAGAGTTCTGCTACAGGGTTGGAGGTTGAGAAGGCTCTAACAGATAAGGTTATAGCAAGGTTTGGGGACAAGGTAAAGCTATCATATGTGAAGCCTCACAGGGTAAGGTTCGATGTTAGCAAGGATATAGTGCTAGAGTTTGCAAGGTTCCTAAGGGATGAGCTTGGATTCGATCACCCTATCTCTGTAGCAGGAGTAGACTACCCAAAGAGGAATACTATAGAGGTTATATACCACATAGGCTCATGCAGCAGAGAGGAGTATAGATCAATAGTTTTTGCATTTGCCATCCATCTCCCTAGAAATGATCCTACTACACCCACTCTAACACCTATATATAGGGGAGTTGAGTACCACGAACGAGAAACATTCGAGATGCTTGGTGTTATATTTGAAGGGCATCCAAGGCTTGAAAGACTACTGCTTCCAGAGGATTGGGCAGATATACCACCATTGCTTAAAGATTTCTATATAAAAGGTAGAGAAGAGTAACTGAGGTGAAATAGCAATGAGTATAAAACATGAGGATAAGAGCATAAGTGTACCAGGATTACATATGGAAGATGAGGATAGAGGTATACTTACACTTAGCGTAGGTCCTCAACACCCAGGTTCTGGTCACTTTAGACTGATAGTAAAGGTTGATGGTGATATAATAGTTGAGGCATTACCAGATCCAGGGTATGTGCATAGGGGAGAGGAGAAGATGTGTGAGTATAGAAACTACATACAGAACATACCGCATCTAGAGAGACCTATGATAGCAGACTCCTGCGGTATACTCTATCCATACGTTCTTGCAGTAGAGGAGTTAGTTAATATACAAGTTCCAGAGAGGGCAAAGTACATAAGGGTTATAATGGCTGAGATAAATAGGTGTATATTTGAACTATACTGGCTTGCAATCTATGGCATCTTCCTTGGTCATTCCACAATGTTCATGTGGCCTATGGCAGATAGAGAGTTGCTAATAGACCTTGCAGAGTTAGCATCGGGTGCAAGAGTTACCCATGCATACTTTGTACCAGGAGGGGTTAGGAACGATCTTCCAGATAACTTTGCTGAGAAGGCTGTAAAACACTTGAAGTACTTTAGGAGCAGACTTAAAGAGTACAAGGATATCTTCTATGACAATCCACTCTTCCAATCAAGGACTGTTGGGGTAGGAGTATTGCGCAGAGAAGATGCTATAAACCTTGGTGCTACTGGTCCTGTGTTAAGAGCATCTGGGGTAGATCATGATATAAGGAAGGTTGAACCTTATGATGTTTATGATGAGTTGGATTTTAAGGTTATAACCATGAAGGAAGGTGATAGCTATGCTAGGGCATACGTGCCTTGGTTAGAGATGTTTGAGAGTGTAGAGATAATACTTCAAGCATTAGAGAAGATGCCTAATGGACCAGTAAGAACAAAACTTGGTCCTAACCCTAAAGGTGGTGTTGCAGAAGCGTTCAAACGTGTAGAGGCTGCAAGAGGAGAGCTGTCATACTACATAGTTAGCGATGGTAACCCAAAGCCATACAGGGTTAAGCTAAGTGTACCCTCATTCAGGGAGTTACCTGTTATGGCTCACCTACTCAAAGGGGCTAAACTTGCTGATATGCCAAGTATATACTGGAGTATGAATTACTGGCCTGTGGAGGCTGATAGATAATAATAATATAGTAGATAGATTAGTGGTAGGTGATAACAAAATGGCAACTGTTAGCGAGTTCAAGTTCTCAGAGTTCGTTAAGAGTGTACTCTGGCTACTCTTCTGGATAATACTGATATTCTCATTGATAGTACTACCAATAATATTCATAATATTATTCTATGTTCCAGAACCTGTTATAAATGGAGTAAGGATAAATCCATACCTTCTACTTACCATGCTCATCAATCCTCAGATAGGAGCCCCGTTGCTAAAGGCTACAGTAGAGAGTACATTCTTCAAGATAGCAGTATTCCCAGGCTTTACCTTTGCTGCATTGTTTGCTACAGTGCTTATATATGCAGAGAGGAAGGTATTGGCAAAGATGCAGTTAAGGGTAGGTCCATACCATGCTGGTAGAGAAGCCTTCTGGTGGGCAAACTCGCTTGGAGGTTTTCTACAGTTGATTGCAGATCTATTGAAGTTGTTAGGAAAGGAGATAATAGTACCAGCAGGTGCAGACAAGCCTATATTCTGGGCAGCACCAGTAGTCTTAGTTATAGCAGCTGCAGGGTTGGTAGCATTGATTCCTGCTGCACCAAATTGGGTTATAGCAGATATAGATGTTGGTCTGTTAGCTGTATTTGCTCTTCTAGGCTTCTTCCCATTAACAGCATTACTTGCATCATATGCTAGCAATAGCAAGTATCCATTCATAGGAGGGCTTAGGGCACTGTACCAGTTGATATCCTACGAGATACCCTTGATACTATCTGTTTTAGGAGTGGTTATACTTGCAGGTACATTAAATCTTACTGGGATAGTTAATGCACAGAATCCATACTGGTTCATAATACTGTTACCAATAGGTGCAGTTATATTCTTCATAACAGCATTAGCAGAGTTAGAGAGGATACCCTTCGATCTACCAGAGGCTGAGAGTGAGATAGTTGCTGGTTGGCTCACAGAGTACTCTGGTATGGCATATGGGCTAATACAGTTAGCAAATTATATAAAGATGTATGCATTATCCGCACTCTTTGTAACACTATTCCTAGGTGGCTGGATGGGTCCTCAGATAGCCTCTAGCCTAGAGTTGTTTAATGTTACCATACTAAGTGCAGAGGAGGCAAATGGGATAACATGGTTCGTTATAAAGACATTTGGTATAGCACTATTGATGATCATAGTGAGAGGTATAAATCCAAGAATAAAGATAGATATACTACTTAGAACAGCATGGAGTAAGTTGATAGCAATAACATTTATCAATGTATTTATAGCAGTAGCACTACTCTATCTTGGTGTAGTATCTGTTGCAGGAGGTGCATGATATATGGGCTCTATATCTGGTATGTTAAAGGCTCTTGCCTCTGGTAACAAGCATATTGCAATAAGACGGTTTACCCTACGCTATCCGGAGCAGAAGCTGAAGTTTGTGGGAGATGGTTATCAGTTCGATCCTAAGGAGGGTGTAGGTATACCTGGGTATAGAGGTAGGCATATACTCTATCAAGATAAGTGTACAGGCTGCCAACTATGCTCAATAGCATGCGAAGGTATAGCAGAGGCAATAGCCATGGTTAAGGTAGATAAGCAGTATAAGCAGAATAAGAAGGGCATAATGCCTCAGATAGATTATGGCAAGTGTGTATTCTGTGGGCTATGTGTAGATGCTTGTCCCTTCTATGCATTGTTCATGACCGATGATTATGAGTTAGCAGCTTACACAAAGGAGCATTTAATATACACACCAGACCAACTAGCGGTTAAACCAAACTACAGAGGCACATATGAGATAAAGATAGATGAGTTAGGTGCGTATCACGATGAGTGATCCATACTTTATAACTGTATCGGTTATAACTGTTGCAGCAGCCATAATAGCATTGGAGTTTAGGGAGTTGATATATGGTGCGATAGCTTTAGCAGTTATGCTCTTAGGTGTAGCAATGTTCTTCATTCTCCTAGAGGCTACATTCATTGCAATGTTTCAGATAACTGTTTATGTTGGTGCTGTTGTAGTACTCATAATATTCACAATAATGCTGGTAAGAAGAGAGGCATGGTTGAAGTTGAACGAAGGAGGCAAGAGAAGGGTAATGGGTGCCATAATAGCTCTAACAACTATAGCATTGTTAACAGCACTGTTAACCTCTTCTAGCATTACAAGATGGCAGTCAACAAATCCATCTACAATAAGCATAGTAGAGGTTAGTGAACAATTATTAACATATTACTCACCAGTACTCATAGTCTTAGCCTTAACATTGGCATCTTCGGTTATAGGTGCATTGGTATTAGCTAAGGTAGAGAGAGGTAAACAGAGTACCCAAGAGCATGAGCAGATAGAGCAATTTAAAGTGGAGGATAAGGGCTCAGGCGAGGTTGAGTTAAGTGATATAGCAAGGAGTAGTAGTGATGTAAGTAGCAGTAATAATAGTAGTAACGGTATCATTAATAATAATATTAGTGATACCAGTAAAATTGAACCTTCCCTTAACCATGATTCAAATATGAGTACTGATATATCTGGGGGTAAGCAAGGGGATGGTAGGATTAATTGATTATACTATCGTATCTATCATACTACTTGCTATAGGAATATATGGATTAACTGTAAAGAGGAATTTCATAAGGATGCTCTTTGCTATAGAGATAATAATAAATGCTGCAAACATAAACCTTGTAGCATTCTCTAGCCTATCACCATTACCAAATGCTACTGGACAATCATTTGCCTTATTCTCAATAGCAATTGCAGCAGCAGAGGTTGCTGTTGGGCTAGCATTGATAATAGTAGTATACAGAATATATAGAGATATAGATGTTAAGGATTTGAAGAGGCTGAGTGGGTAAATGTATTATCTACTACAGGCTGTATTCATACCATTGCTACTCTCACCTTTAGCATACTATATTGCTAGAAGGGTTGGGGTAAACGCATCAACATGGTTTACTTTTGGTGTAATGCTCTACTCTACTACAATGCTACTGCTAGCATCCATGCAAGGTAGGTATGAAGAGCATTACCCATGGCACCAACTTGGTGAGTTTGGATTGTTGCTGGATGGGTTAAGCATACCATTTGCCTTGATAATATACATACTATCAACAGTATTAGTACTGTACTCAAAGCCTTACATGGTACATAAGATAATTGAGCAGTATGAGCAGTATGAGCATTCGAGTAGTACATCACAAGTAAAGTCAGTACTGAAGGTCTCACGGGATATTATAAACACTAACATGGGCATATACTATTCGCTGTACCTTGTATTTGCTATGGGCATGCTTGGTACTGTGTTAGCAACTAACCTAGTACAGTTCTATGTATTCTTTGAGGTTATGCTTGTACCATCATTCTTTCTAATAGCATTGTATGGTTATGGTGCTAGAAGACGTATAGCATTGATGTATCTATTCTGGACACATGTAGGTGCCGTAGTACTACTTGTAGGTTTGATAGCGTTAGGCCTTCAGGCAGGGAGCTTTGATATGAGCGATATAAAAGAGTCTGCTATAGCACGAAGTATGCTCCCCCTAATAGCAGGTGCAATAGTTATAGGCTTATTGGTTAAGTTGGCTGTATTCCCAGTGCATATATGGCTACCTTATGCACATGCTGAAGCACCAACACCTATAAGTGCATTATTAAGCCCTGCTATGATAGGCATAGGCGGCTATGCACTTGCTAGGCTAGTTATGCAACTCTTACCCAATACATATGCAGATATATCTCTCTGGCTTAACCTTGGAGGACTTGTAACCATGATATATGGTGGTGCAATGGCACTCATGCAGGATGATGTTAAAAGGGTTCTAGCATACTCTAGCATAAGTCAGATGGGTTACCTTTTGTTTGGTCTATCAACATTAAGTGTTATAGGTTCAACAGGCTCCGTATTACTTTATGTAAGCCATGGTACAGGCAAAGCATTACTCTTCATGATGGCTGGTATGCTTATAATGCAAACAAATACTAGGAGCCTAGCAAGGTTAGGTAGTTTGGCAGGGAAGATGCCTATAACAGCTGTAACAGCAATGATAGGAGCATTAGCAATAATGGGTATACCTCCTTCCAATGGTTTCATGGCTGAATGGATGCTCTTCCTAGGTGCATTGGAAGGTGCATTAAACCCAGTACATGGATCAACCGTAAGGCTTGTAGCATTTGTACTTGCTATGAGTGCTACTGTGCTAACAGCAGCATATATACTATGGATGTATAAACGTATATTCTATGGTAATGTTAAGGAAGGTTTAGAGCATGTTAAGGAAGGTTCAATGTATATGCTTGCACCTATGATGTTCCTAGCAGTAATAACTATAATCATAGGTATATATCCAGAGTTGCTGACATCCATAATAATACCATATATGAGGTCAATTCTAGGGTGATAGTATGGCAATAGAATCTATTGTAAGTATGATCATGTTTACAGTGACTCTTGTAGTTAAAGGTTTAGTTGAGAGTACTGAAGCGTTTATGCATAACACAGAGTTCGATACTCTAGCATTGAATGTATGGCTTGTATGGGTATTGCCTATGATAGGTGCTATGCTTAGCCCACTGTTTGGTAAAGCAGGAAGAAGGATTAGAGATACAGCACCAGCAGCATTCTCATTAGCCAGCGCAATACTTGCAACCACACTAATACCTGTTGCATTGGCTGGAGATGAGGTACATAGCCAATATACATGGATACCAGAGATAGGGATTAGGGCAGGTGTAATAGCAGATACTCTAAGCATAGTAATGAGCAACCTTGTTGCATGGATATCCTTCCTTATAATGGTTTACAGCATAGGGTATATGAAGGGTGATCCTAACCTTGTAAGGTACTGGTTCTTCATGAACTTCTTCATAGGCAGCATGCAACTCATCGTATTATCAGATAACCTCTTGATGTTATTCTTTGGTTGGGAGGGAGTAGGTTTGGCATCCTATGCCCTTATAGGCTTCTGGTACAAGGATAGACTTAAGGATTACGTAGGTAGGGTTGGGCACTATGCATTTGGTGTACCACAGTTTACTTCACCATCACATGCTGGTATGAAGGCATTCCTTATGACAAGGGCAGGCGATGCCGCTATGCTTGCTGGTATGTTCCTAATATTCATTCATGCAGGTACATTTGAGTACAAGTTACTCCTTGAGAATACTGCATGGGCTGATGTTATGAAGAGTAATGGATTGCTTGTCCCAGCAGCAGTGCTAATATTCGTAGGTGCAATAGGTAAATCTGCTCAATTCCCATTACATGAGTGGTTACTTGAGGCAATGACTGGTCCAACATCTGTATCAGCACTAATACATGCAGCAACCATGGTAAAGGCTGGAGTATTCCTTGTAGCAAGGCTAGGACCATTATTCTTTGCTGTTGCTGGGGAAGATACAAGCATGTTCTTTGAGGTTGTAGCATGGGTTGGTATAATAACAGCATTCATGCTTGCTAGCCAAGCATTAGTTAACAAAGAGATAAAGAAGGTTCTAGCATACTCAACAGGCTCACAGATAGGTTACATGATGCTTGCATTAGGTATAGGAGGGTTATCTGCAGAGTTCGTTAACGGTTATACTGCAGGACTATTCCATCTAGCAAGTCATGCCATGTTCAAAGCTTCTCTGTTTATGGCTGCTGGAGGGATACTGCATATAGCAGAGAGCAGGTTCATGGATGAGATGGGTGGGCTAAGGAAGCACGCAAGGAGAACATATATAGCCATGCTTGCTGGTGCACTATCACTTGCTGGGGCACCTATAGTAACCTCTGGATTCTGGAGCAAGGATGCCATATTTGCTGCACTACTTGAGAGTAATTACGTATACGCTCCATTGTTATTCTGGCTAGCATTCTTTACTGCAGTAATGACAGCATTCTATACGATTAGGATGGTAGGCATGGTTATGTTTGGTGATAAGAGCAAGCATTTACTTGAACTTGAGAAGCATGGACATAAGTTACACGATGTTAGTTATGTTATGTTTATACCATTCGCTATACTTGCTGGTGCAACTATTGCAATAGGTGTAATAGGACCATTCTTTGAGGAGTCACTACATGAGTTATTTGCTAGATTCCTGCTTAACTCATATGGATTAGAGACGCATGCTAAGGTTGGGATAAATCCAATTGCTGTAGCATACTCTATAACTGCATTTGGTATAGGTTCTGGATTAGGCTACATCTTCTATATAAGAAGATCATTAAGCCCTGATGTAATAGGTAAGAATGTTGTAACATATGCAATATACAGGTTCCTAGAGAATAGATGGTACGTAAATGCAATGTACTACTGGGCATTCGTTATAGTACCATTGTTCATAGCAAGGATAACATGGAGGTACTTTGAGACTATAGTCATAGATGGTATAAATCCAGCATTCCAGTTCACTATGGTATGGTGGTCAAGGGTTGTAAGATACATGCAGACTGGTGTAACACAGACATATGTTTATGCATTTGCTGTAGGGATAATATTTGTCATACTACTTGTTCTTGCTAGGTGATATAAGAAGAAGGTGAAGCAATATGTTAGATAGCATTTACTCAACACCAATACTACTTACTGTTATACTAGCAAGTGTAGGTTTGGTTATACCATTGATAGATGCTATAACACGGAGAGAGTTAAGCCATAAAGTACATGGTAGCATAGCAACTGGTGCACTCATACTAGCTATAATTATAATAATTGCAAGGATATTAAGCGGAGAGGTACCATTAGGTATAAGACTTGCAAACGATGTGCTTGCAGAAGATATGTTCGGTTCATTCTTTAGTATTGCTATGCTAGTTGTTGCTGTTAGTGTAAGTGTATCATCTATGGATTACATGCGTAGAGTACCTAACCCAGGACCATACTACTCCCTGATAATATTATCAGCCATAGGTATGGTACTGCTAGCATATGCTACGGATGTACTGATGCTTATAGTGGCATGGGAGTTGATGAGTATACCAACATATGTACTAGCAGCATTCAGGAAGAGGGATCCCATGGCAGGTGAGGCTGCTATAAAGTACTTCATCTTTGGGGCATTAGCATCTGGTATGCTTATCTATGGGGCATCATTGCTTTATGGAATAAGTGGATCTACTAACATAGCAGCAATAATACAGGCATTGGTTAACATAGATGAAGGGTTTAGATACATAGCATTCATAGCACTTGCATTATTGGTAGCAGGTTTTGGGTTCAAGATGGCACTTGTACCATTCCATATGTGGATACCAGATACTTATGAGGGTGCACCTACTACCATAAGTGCATTGCTATCAGCAGCAACCAAGAAGGCAGGTTTTGCAGCAGCATTCAAGGCTATAATATTTGGTATGCTAGTATTCAACCTAGACTGGAGTCTAATGCTTGCAGTCATAGCAGTACTAACAATGACTATAGGTAACCTTGCTGCTCTAACACAGAAGAGTATAAGTAGGATTCTAGCATACTCTAGCATATCTCAAGCAGGTTACATGCTAATAGGTCTTAGTTTAGCACCATTCTCTGATCTTGCAATGCAGGGAACAATGTTCCATGTTATGAACCATGCTGTTATGAAGTCATCAGCATTCATAGCTGCTGCTGGAATAACATCCGTGCTTGCAACCCAGAACATCGATAGCTATAGGGGTATAGGCAGAAGGATGCCATTAACATCTTTAGTGATGGCAATAGCACTACTAGCATTAGCAGGCGTACCTCCACTGAATGGTTTCTGGAGCAAGTTCATACTATTCGCATCTGCAATAGATGCTGGTAAGGAAGTACCATGGGCTCCATACCTTGTCATAGCAGGGATTCTTAACAGTGCACTATCCCTTGGTTACTATGCATGGGTTATGAGGCGTATGTACTTTGATGAACCTACAGGCACAAGGATAAAGGAGCCTAGGTTGATCATTGCTGTGCTTATATTTGCTATGGTATTCATGGTAGGATTTGGCGTATATCCTACACCATTGATAACATTATCAAAAGATGCAGTTCCATCCAGTGGTATATTCTTTGCATTACCTAAAAGCATGCAA
>CAZLZM010000021.1:0-2678 GCA_964563995.1 uncultured Nitrosopumilales archaeon | reverse complement strand
ATATTAATAATTTAACCATCGATCATATGTGAATCATTACTTTATGAGACCTTTTAATACAACCTCTATCTTATGCTTTATATCTAACTCATCTACCTTTGTAAGATCATATCTATAATAGTCATATCTATCAGGGTTATACTTACATACTATCTCTATTGGCTCTCCTCTTACAATCCTCTCTTCTATAACCGATCTATGTGCATATGCAGTTAGATACCTATACCCTCTCCTCTTAGCCTCAAGTATGAACGAGTAGCGTAGTAGATGACCACCGTTCACCCCCCAGTAAGGGTAATCTATACTTATAGGCTCTAGGTATACGGTATTCTTCTTACCCATATTCTCATCATGTGTACCTCTCCTTAATCTGTAATGTTCAAGTGCTCCTCCCCTACAATAACCTACTATCTCGTTGTTGTTATCAAGTCCATTAACCCTTAATGTAAGTAGCAGTATATCATTGTACTTTAGTTTATCTATGAACTCGTTATCCTTCATACGTAATGGTAAAGGCAGTAACTTGTGTAATCTTAGCAAGCAGTTAATGCAATTATCACTATATCCATCTTCCACACTAACATTTAACTTTATCAAACCCTGTTTTATCATCTCCTTAACCTCTAACTCCTTGTTATACGCACTCTTGAAGTACTCTATATTCTTTAAGAACCTATTCCTATAATCACTATCTATAGCAGATAAGACCAGCTCTAGCATCTCTCTCTCATTCTCAAACATAGAATTAAAGTACCTTATAGACTCTCTATTGACTACTACAGGATGCCATCCTAAGGCATGGGCATTCTTTATTGCAAGTTCCATAGCACCATTCTCATCTCTTAGTGCATATCCTGCTATCCTCTCTGCTAGAGATACCAACCATCCTAGCATTAGGTAATGTACTCTTTCATCATTACTTAAGCCAACTATATCGAATAGTTCATTTATCCTCTTCATGGCATTCTCCCCTATCTTACCAATGAATGGGTAAGCAGTTCTGTAGATCATAGCTATAACTATGTTAATATCTAAGCCTACATACTCAACAAATCGTCTTATACTCTTGTTGCTCCTAAGGAAGTACTCAACAGCACTCTCGTTTGGTCTATCAAAGTCCTTAAGGGGATCGAAGTCATGGAATAGCGAGGCTAGAAAAAGGTAGTAGATATCTTTACTAGTTAACTTGTGGCCTAAACCCTTTGCTACCAAGAGTGTAAAGTACGTAGCCTCTAACTCATGATCTATGTTATGGTAACCATAGTAGTCTATGCCTAAACCCTTCTTTGAGAACTCTGTTATAGCAAAGTTAATCACATTACGAACCCATGTATCCTGTAAGCCTAACTCAAATGCAAGCTCAACTATCTTATCCTGAAGTCTCGCCTGCTTGCTTATACCTAGCTTATATGTTACCCACCATGGTGCAAGCTTTATCCTTTCATATATCTCATACCACCATGGGTATGGGAGTGTTAAAGGATTAGCCTCCACAACATTTACTTTTATTTACTAACTATATATAGTTTATTTTTTATAACTAAAAGTCTATTAAATTATATAATATATTATAGTTAAACATGAAATAATTTTATTATGTACTATATCTATTTTAATCTAAAATAAGTTTAAATAGAAATATAGTGCTCCGGGCGGGACTTCCACATTAGAATGATTTGAACCCGCGATCTGCGGCTCGAAAGGCCGCCATGCTTGACCGGGCTACACCACCGGAGCACTATAGTTAATTAAGGTGATTATTGTATTAGAATAAAATCCTTGCTAATCAGAGCAAAGATTTTTTATGGGTACAGTTAATGCTACTGTATGAATATAGTTGAGAGGATAGATAGAGAGATAGAGAGAAGAAGCCTACTGAAGCATCCATTCTACAAGGCATGGTCAGACGGTAAACTTAGCATGGAAGCATTGAGAGGGTATGCGTTGGAGTACTTCTACATTGTACGACATGTGCCAGATATGGTAGAGAATATAAGACAGCAGTATAGTAGTACAGAGCATGCTAAGGAGATAGATACCAACCTCATGGAGGAGAAGGAGCATGTAGCACTATGGGTTAGATTTGCTGAAGCACTTGGGATAAACAAGGCAGATCTCTATGCATATGATATCAGCGGTAAGACAAAGAATGCAGTGCATAGACTCCTAGGACTAACGCGTAGTCCCGCAGGAGTAGCAGCTATCTATGCCTATGAGGCAGAACTGCCAAAGATAAGCAGTACTAAACTCGAAGGTTTGATTAAGTACTATAATATGGGTAGCAACGATGCTACAGAGTATCAGAGGGTGCATAGCATAGTAGATGTGAGACATGCAGCTGTCTGGCGTAGGATGATGCTAGGGATGCCAAAGCATATGCATAACATGCTTTATGATCATGCAATAGAGTCGATGATAGCACAGAACCTATTACTCGATGGGGTATATGAGAAGTATGTATTATTAGCTGAGCCAATGTAATAATTGACTATAGATGCATATTGCAGAAGACTATATTTATATTAGCTATTGATATGTGTAACTGGGCCGGTTGTCAGGTGGGCCCGTAACCACTTATGTGGCGGGAGGCTTAGCCTGGAAGAGCGACCGGCTCATAGACTAAAGTTGGGAGACCGGTAGGTCAAGGGATCGAAGCCCTTCGGGCCCACTCTAATTAA
>CAZLZM010000020.1:0-13602 GCA_964563995.1 uncultured Nitrosopumilales archaeon | reverse complement strand
TTAAAGTCTATGAACCAAGAAGCCTCACCTTTCAAGGTGGGGTAGCTCACTAAATACCTTTAGTAACAATTTAAGGCATAAATACAGATAATAATATAATAGATAGGAGTCTTATGCAAGAAAGAATCAGAAGGATACTGGATAAGGCTACAAAGTTATCATGTAACAGTGTTATGGCATTTGAACCTGAGAACATATTCTACTTAACAGGATTCTGGGGTGAAGGGATAACAGTTATTAGTGGTAACTACCCTGATGCAAGGCTCATAGTACCTACTTTGGAGGTTGATAGGGCTAAAATTAGTGCTAAGGGCTGTGATATAATAGAGGCAGAGAGAGGATACAGCATGCTAGATAAGGCATTTATGTTTATTAAAGAGAGTGATAATGTATGTACAGACTGCAATGATTACTCAATAATAGAACGTCTAAAGGTAAAATTGGTTGAGGGTTCTAGACTCAAACATAGCAAGGATGTATTCTACAGTGCTAGAATGATAAAGGATGAAGAAGAGATCTCTAGGATTAAAAAAGGAGCAGATATATTGGATAAGCTATTCAAGATATGTGAACAAGTTATAAGAGTAGGTGTGAGCGAGAAGCAATTACAAGCACTCTTACTTTATGAGGCTATGCAGATGAATGCTTACCCCCCAGCATACAGATACACTGTATCACCATTGATAATAGCAAGTGGTATAAACTCTTCACTACCACATGCAGAGCCTAGCAGTAGAGTTATAGAGTATGGAGATTTTGTTACTGTTGATCTAACATTGCGATACGAGGGTTACATAGCAGATGCAACTAGAACCTTTGCCGTAGGTAGAGTAGATGAGGATAAGTACAGAATATACCATATAGTTAAAGAGGCTCAAGAGATGGCTCTAGATGCATTAAATGATGGTGTTATATGCAATGATATTGATAGCATTGCTAGAGCATACATAGATAGCAAAGGTTATGGTTCAAGGTTCATACATTCAACAGGACATGGCATTGGGCTTGATGTACATGAACCCCCTTGGATAAGGAGTAACTCTAACGAGATATTAAGGGAGAATATGACCATAACCATAGAACCAGGCATATACTTGGAAGGTAGGTTTGGTGTAAGGATAGAAGACTCTGTACTTATAACCCATAATTATGCAAGATCACTAAATAGATATACCAAAGAATTGGTGATAATATGAAAATTATTTTAATCGTTGATGATCTTAACTAGCATATCTAAATATAATTGCCCTTATTCTTTACGTTTATCATAAACAAAAATCTATTTATAATATAAAAACGTAATACTATATATGTTAAAGAAAGGAAGGAAACCAAAGCTGTTGGATGATATAGATAGAAGTATACTCTCAACATTGTATGAGAATAGTATAACTCCCTTTGTGAGAATAGCAAAGAGATTAGATGTTAATGAAGGTACAATAAGACATAGGGTTAAGAGGTTGATCAAGTATGGTGTTATAAAGAAGTTCACAGTAATAATAGATCCATTAGCACTAGGGTTAAGCACTATGGTATTGGTTATAGTAACAGTGAACCCTGGTAGTGTTCAGTATGTAGCACAAAAGATAGCAGAGATACCTAACGTTCTTGAAGTACTAGAGGTTCATACATATGGGGATCTATTACTTAAGCTAAGAGGTAGTAGTATGAATGATATAGCAAATATAATAGCAAACCAGATAAAGACCATCGAAGGCGTTATAAATACACAGGTTATATCTGTACTTAATATATGGAAGGATGAGCATGTGCATATTTAACTCATCTTTGTTAAACGATCTGCTATATCTTTGAGTATAATTCTAGCTGCTAGATTCTTATCTACTAATCCTATATTTTTAACATCTTTATTCTTATTTATCATAAAGACCTCACATCTATCTGAGTCTATACTATTTAAAGTATCGTTTGCTATCATAAGATCAGCATCACACTCTTTCATCCTCTTGATAGCCTTCTCAACTAAACCTTGGTCAAGTCTATCTGCCTTGAATGCAACTAAAATACTGTTAGGACTTACCTTCTTCACATAATCAACTATCTTCTCAGTAGGCTCTAATACTAATGTAAGGTTCTCATTATCTTTGCTATCTATCTTAACATTGCTTACACTAGAGGGTCTAAAATCTGACACCGCAGCGTTCATTATCACAACATGATAACTCTTGCTCTTCAACTCGTTCATAACAGCATCGAACATCTCCTTGCTTGTACTGACCTTGATTAGCCTTACTCCCTTTGGAGGTTCCACTTTAGTATGTGCATATATGAGTGTTACATCTGCACCCATAAGCATAGCCTCTCTAGCAATGGCAATACCGAACCTCCCAGATGCCAAGTTTGTTACAACCCTTATAGGATCTATATGCTCTACTGTTGCACCAGCAGTAACCAACACATTCTTACCCTTCAATATGGATGAGTTATTAACTAGATCTATTACCCTGCTAAGAATATGCTCTGGCTCAGCTATCTTTGCTTTATCCTCTTCTAACCTTGGTTGCACGAACTCTACGTAAGGCTCTAGCATGCTAATATTCTTCCTAACTATTGGGTTATCATATATGGGCTCATGCATAGCCAATGCTATAATCATGGGTTTTCCTAGCCCTAATGCTACACTTGCTATAGTTGTCACACTGCTATCCTCCATACCATTGGCTATCTTTGCTAAGGTATTTGCTGTACATGGATATATTACTACTATATCGCTGTTCTTAACCAAATGTATATGCTCTAGCCTCCATGTAAGATCAACTATACTCTCGTTACCAGTGGACCATGATAGCATATCCTTTGTTACAAACCTTAGAGCTCTCTTACTCATTACAGGGTATACTTGTGCACCATGCCTCATTAGCAGTCTAGCAAGATCTATTGCCTTATACGCTGCAACGCTTGCTGTAATACATAGTATTACATTCTTGCCTCTTAACTCATTACCATATGAGCCTATTATATCCTTAGATATATGCTTACTACTATTACTACTGATGTTAATATTATCATTATTAATTTTATTGCTATAATCAGAAGAAGAAGGAGGGATATTGTTATTGATCATACCAATCAACTATGCTAATCCATCTCTTCTTTTTAACTCTTTTAATAGTTCATTATACTCCTGCTCATTCATATGAAACTCATGTTCCTTGCTAGGGAACCTACAGTTTATCACATCCTCTTTATAGGATGTTACAGCATTAAGCATTGCATCATATATGTTAGCATAACGCTTAGCAAACCTCGGTGAATTGCTATAGAGACCAAGCAAGTCATGTATTACTAGAACCTGCCCATCGCATACTAAACCAGAGCCTATGCCTATAGTTGGAATCTTTAACCTATTAGTTATGATCTCTGCTACCTCATATGTAACCTGCTCAAGTACGATGCAGAATGCGCCTGCCTCCTGTATAGCAAGGGAATCATCTATTAGATTAATAGCGCTATCCTTGCTCTTACCTTGAACTTTATAGCCTTGCCATAGTAAGGCTGTTTGGGGCTTTAAACCTACATGTCCCATTACAGGTACTCCAGCATTAACTATAGCCTTAACAGTATCACTAACCTCTCTTCCTCCTTCTATCTTAACAGCATCTGCACCAGCCTCCTTTACAAACCTACATGCATTGTACACAGCCTCTCTTATGCTAACTTGGTAAGACATGAATGGCATATCTGCCACTATCATAGCCCTTGGCTTAGCATTTGCAACTGCTTTGCAGAATAGTAGCATTTCATCCATCGTAACCCTTGTTGTTCTATCGTAGCCTAGGATAACCATTCCTGCACTATCTCCAACTAAGAGCATATCTATGCCAGCATTATCACATACCTTTGCTGTGATGTAATCATACGCAGTTAGAACTGTTATCTTCCTCTTACCCTTCATAGCAAGTATCCTCTCAACGGTCACCTTCTCATTAACATTCATTACTATACACCTACAATACCTCTCTTAAACCACTCCTAATTAGTATCTCACTGGCATTAAGGTTCCTCTTATTATCAAATTGGTCAAGTATTGCCTTTAGTTCTTCTCTTGTGTAAGATAATAGCGCTTTAGCATTATGAACCATTATAGGCAATGCTCTAACTATGTTATCTACAATTGTTATATGAGCACACTTTGCTGTACGTGATAATGGGTTAAGATCTATTGCTATAACCTTCTTACCCATCTTAACCAGTGCCTCTGTTCTATCACCATCCTCTAATGGCACAAGTACAACATCTGCTCTGTATATACCTCTACTATCAACCCTCCTTCTATTGCTCATCAACTCATCTATTACAGCATCAGCACTAGAGCCTACACCATAAACATGCTTTGCTCCATTTGTCTTAAGTATCTCTTCTATTGCTTTCTCACGCTCGTAACTCCTATAGAATAGATTAACCTCCAATTTTGCACTTACTATATCTGCTAGCTCTACTAACTCCTTTGCACACAAGCATGCTGCATTACCGTTCACTGATATAACTGGATACTCTGCTAGCAAGAGCATTGCTGCAGCTGCCCTAGCAGCTGCCCTAGCATATGTACTAGTTGTCTCTCCAAGCAAGTAATCGAATGCTTCTCCTCTTCCATGTGCTATTAACCCTTGCTCTACTACTATACCCTTTCTATAACACTCTACCAGCTTCTCTCTAACTCTAAGGGAAAATACTCTAGGATGGTTCTCTGGTATGCTCATCGTGATATAACCCTTGCCCCATAGTTATCAACATTACATACTAAAAGGTATGAATCATGCCTTCTATACTTGCTCAGTATTGAGGTAACATCTTTAACATGCTCTTCCTTCACTATTGAGAATACAGTATCGCCAAAGAGTGCTACAGATGCTTTGTAACCATTCTCTACCAATTCTTCTATTATCCTTGCTGTATGAGCATTTATGAAACCTATAGATTTAGCAAAGGCTAGTGACATATCCATGAAATCATTAACAGATAGGCTCTTAAGTAACTTATTGAGCATCTTTCCTCCTAGTCCATTTATAAGGTTTATCTTGTTTGTAAGGAACTCCTTTGTAGGGTATGGATTCATGCATAAAACTACTACCTTGTAACCATTCAAAGGGATGCTCTTGACTACTCCTATCCCAGGTGCACCAGCACTAAGCCTTAACTCAAAACCACCATAGTACTCTGCTATCACTGTCCCGGCACCGCACTTGCATGCAATATCTGCTCTATGAGCTATCCTTGCTGCTTCCTCCTTGCTTAATCCTAGACAAAGAGCATCATTTAAAGCATATGAGAGGCTTAATGCTGCTGCACCACTAGAACCCAAACCATAGCCTATTGGTATATCTGTCTTATGGTTTACCTTAATGTAAACAGAGTTTACTAGCCTATGAAGATATTCATTTACAACATACAATGATACATATGCGTTGCTAGTATTATGACCATTAATCTGTACAGATATCCTATTAGCATTATTCTCATAAACCCATACATCTGTGGTTATTCCTCTATCTATGCATATACCAGCACCCTTTGAACCCATAAGCAAGCAATCAGAGAACCTAACATCTGGGAACTCTACAAACCCTGTAATATGACCAGGGGCATATGCTCTTGCATGTTTAACCATCTAACTATCTCATTAATTATAATATACCAGTAGGATATATAAATAACGTTTAAAAAATATAAATTGATTTAAATGAAATACACTAGGAAGGTTCAAGGGATTGGTAGTAGCCTGTTAGTATCGCTACCAAAGCAATGGGCTAATAAGCATGGGATAAGGAGGGGTAGTATACTCTTCATTGAGATACTAGATGATGATACTATAAAGATATATCCTACTACTAGTAAGGCTAAAGAGAGTAGAGAGGTTACCATAAGTTATCCATTACCATACTATGAGAATATAGTAGATAAGATAACTGGCGCATATCTTTTAGGGTATGATGTTATAAGGGTGAAATCAAGTAGAGCAATAACATATGAAGAGAGGGAGATGATAAAGGATGCTATAGAGAGACTGGTTAGTCTTGAGATAGTTGATGAAGATGCTATTAACATAGTTGCTCAATTCCTGCTTGACACAACTACTTTAGAGCCTGAGAAGATACTCTATAGGATGAATGCAATAGTATCTGGTATGTATAGAGATGTTATAATAGCATTAGAGAACAGGGATAAAGCTATACTAAAGACTATAGCAAGAAGGGATGATGAGGTTGATAGACAATACTTCCTCCTTGTAAGACTCCTAAGAAGTGCGCTCAGAGATAGATTAACTGAAAGCATGGGGTTAAGTAGCATAGAAGTGCTTGATTATAGGATAGCTGCGCATCTGTTAGAGAATGCTGGTGATAGCGTTGTAGAATTGGCAAGATCCATAGATGCTGTAAACCTAGGATTGTACTCTAATAATGACAACTATTCAACATTGATAAAGATAGCAAAGAGTATAGATGCCATACAAGATCTATCAGTTAAAACGTTCATAAGTAAGAATAGATCGGGCTCACTTGAGGTTATATCGAGGTATAAGAGACTGGTTGAGCAGGTTAATTCATTCAAGCCTAATCTAGATGTAAACATGTTGAATATACTATACTTAATCGATAAATTTTCAAGAATATGGATCGATATAGCTGATCTTGTAATACCGTTAGAAGAGAAGGAGTGATTTTACAAAATAAGAGAGTATAAATTTATTTTTATTAATACTTTAATTCTCTCTCTATCCTATCGAGTCTAAGTAACATATCTGTACTTATACTCCTTAATCTATCAACCTCCTCTCTTATCTCAGTTAACTCCTTTGGAACTTGTAACGACTGCTTTATCGATATTATAGCCTCATCTGCTATCCTTCTTACTCTAGCATCTGTATCATTGTTAGCAACCCACTCCAACTCTTGCAATACCTTAGGCTCCTGTGCTTCGCTAAGTGCCTTTATAGCATTAATCCTAACCCTGAACCAGTGATCCTTTAGTAGTTTTGTTAGATGCTCTAAAACTTTATCGTTCCCTTTTGCATACTTTGCTAGAGCAAGTGTCGCTGCCTCTCTAACTCTGTTATGCTCTCCAAGCCTAGTATGATCTATTAGTATCGATATGCTAAACTCATCTTTAACCTCACCAAATGCACTCATTGCTGCTGTCCTAACAACCTCATTATGGGACCTTATCTGTAATGCGCTCATAAGGTAAGGTATAGCTCTCTTACTACCAGTCTTTCCTAACGCAATAACCGCCTCTGCTTGCACATAGTAACTCTCCTCATCTTGTATAATTCTATTCAAGAACTTTATGCTATCCTCCTTTTTGAACTCTCCTATAGCCCTTACTATTGCCCTCTTTGCTTTAGGATGTTTCACACTAGAGTAAGAACTTATTAGAGCATTGTATGCATCATCACTCTTTATGCTTGCTAATGCTTTAGCACACTCAGCAATTACGCCCCAAAACACATCACTTAACATAGTATCCTTTAATGCATTTATAACATCCTCACTTACAATATTTGCTAGTGCTTTAGCTGCATTTATCTTCTCTACAGTATTACCATTCTTCAATTGTGCTATTAACATGTGCTTTTGTGCTTTAAGCTCAACCTTCTTCAATGGTATCTTATTGTAAGGATCTATGCTTACATATAGAGGCTCGTCCTCATACCTTAACTGTATATTATGCTCCTTTGATTCTATGTTTAATGTTATAACCTCCTCTCTTTTATTCTTGCTTACTATATGCACATCTAGAGGGAACTTGAATACATTACTTGTACCTGTACTGTTGCTGCTGCTACTGCTACTATCATTACTTGTCTGTACTTGTTGTATACTGATTGTTAGCATCTTATCATCCATACTATACTTTATGTTAACCTTAAGTTCTGGATGCCCAGGCTTGTATAACCATTGTTCAAAGAACTCCTGCAATGATAGGTTTGTAGCTTCTTCACAACACCTCCTAAACTCCTCCGTCTCAACACTGCTTGATCTAAACCTTTCAAGGTAGTACTTTATTGCTCGCCTAAACATCTTATCGCCTATAAGTGATCTTAGTGTATGAAGTATACATGCACCCTTTTCATAAGCGTGTCTATCGAATAGATCGTCTGGATGCTTGTATATGTTGGTAACTACTGCCCTTGTATAACGCTTTGCTGCCTCTTCAAAGTACTCATCAGCAAAATTCATGATGTAGTAGTTGAACTCATCCTCCCCCCTAGAGTGTAGCCAATATAGTGCCTCAAAGTAAGTTGCGAATGATTCGTTAAGCCATATATGTTGCCAATCCCTACAGGTTACAAGATCTCCAAACCATTGGTGTGCTAACTCATGTGCCACAAGATGATCACTTGTAAAGTCTATGTGCGCTCTCTTATCATGTAGAGTCTCTACAGTTAATGTTGTTGCATTTATATTCTCCATCCCTCCATAGATGAAATCATCTACTGTAACTTGGGAGTACTTGTTGTATGGATACTTTACACCAGTATACTCTTCAAAGAACTTTAACATGTCCTTTGTATTCTCAAAGGATAGATTAGCATTGTCAAGCATATCAGATGGTACATAGTATAGGAGATCTATACCATTGTAGTTATCCCTTATCTCCTCGAACCTTCCTATTGTAAGAGATGTTAAATATGCTGGATGCTTGAACTCCTCATACCAGTGATATACTTTAAAGCCGTCGTTACTCTCGTAAACGCTTATTAGTCTACCATTAGATATAGCTAGCATATCCTTTGGTACCTCTACTATAACCTCACTTGTAAACCTCATATCTGGATGATCAAAACATACAAACCAGTACTTTGAGTACTCGCTCTCACCCTGTGTCCATGCCTGAAGTCTACGTTTAGGGTAATACTCATCAGGCTTTACAAAGTGTAATCCTTTCCTTGGTTTAGCATAGTACTCTATAGTTAACCTTACCTCTTCGCCTTCGCTTAGTGTAGAAGGCAACTCTACCCTTAACTTGTCATCTATATGCTTAAAGTTAAGTATCTGCTCTCCTAGCATTATGCTCTTTATGTTAAGTTCAGCAGCATCAAGGGTTATCACCCTTAGGCCATCTCTGTTACTTACTATACTTAACTCTTCCTTGCATTCTATGCTAGAGTTATAAAAGTCAGGTTTTATATATAGCTTTATATGCATTATACTGAACTGCTTTGTTGGAGGATAATGTGGCCTACTACCTGGGAGCTCAAACCTCTTGCTACCAGTTTTATCCATATGTATGCTAATTTAATACGGTATAATAAAAATATTTTAATTGGTATTATGATTCAATTAGTTAGTTTATTATTTTATTATTTTAGGATTATACAATGCTAGTTATATGCCCTAAACTTCTTGCCTAAGATCCCACTTGCTATCTTTAACTTTATTATCTCGTCTGAGCCCTCATATATCCTGCACACTCTATTATCTACGAAATGTCTACCAACCCTGTATAGGTATGACCAACCTCTACCCCCAAATATCTGTACTGCTCTATCAGAGGCCTCATATGCTGCATTACTACAGAACAGCTTTGCCTCTGCTATAGCAATATCTGCCATCCTTTTAAGCTCCTCATTCTTTGGATTTTGAGTCTCCCATTTAGACTTGAGTATTGTTGCCCTCATAAGCATCATCTTTGCTGCGCTAAGGGCAACCTTGATGGCTGCTAGATGTTCTTGTACAAGTTGATGCTTTGCTATAGGTTTACCATACTGTATCCTCTGCTTTGAGTACCTTATAGATTCAAGGAGGCAATCCTTTATGCTGCCTACACATCCTGCTGCAACGCTAAGCCTACCGTTCATTAATGCTTCCTTAGCTATTATCCATCCATCACCTTCCTTGCCCAAGAGGTGCTCCCTTGATACCTTGTAATTACGCATCTCAAACATGCCTGTATCTGTTGTTGGAGTACCCATCTTTGCAACCAACTCTTCTCTCTCCATGTATTCATTGTTAGTATCTATTACAAACGCACTTATCCTATCACCAGAGGTCTTTGCAAAGACAACTATTGCATCTGCTATAGTTGAATTAGTTATAAGATACTTTGTTCCATTAAGTATGTAATACTCCCCATCTACCTTAGCTGTAGACCTCATCTCTAATGGGTTGCTCCCAGCATCTGGTTCGGTTAGTGCAAAAGCAAGTATAACATCACCTCTTGTTGAAGGCTTTAGATAGTTTTCATAATGGTAGTCATTACCATACTTTAGCAGAACCTTCTGTGCTAGAGAGCTGTGTGCTGAGAAGAACGATCTTATCCCACTACCCTCCATACCTATTCTTACCAGTGCTTTAACGTATGTATACTCATCTGCACCCCTACCATTGAACTCTTTCGGTAGATGCATGCCAAGTATATTGTACTTCTTTGCTAAGGGTATCAGTTGATCATTATATCTACGTTCAAGATAACATACATCCTCTATAGGTCTCAACTCCTTACAAAACTCATCTACGTCCTTAAGTAACCTAGCCTTATCCATAAATTATTTTTATTACACCGTTTATTTAAGTAACTATGGTTCTTACACTAAGTAAAGAGTATGAGTTTAACTCTAGTATAGATGATATATGGAGAGTGTTAACTGATTTAAGCAAGATTACAAGGTGTATACCTAACATAGAGGATGTTAAGATAGAAGACTATAGGTTCAAGGCTCGTGTAAAACCACCATTCTCTTTCATAAAAGGTAAATTTAATATCGAGTCTAAGATTAAGGAGTTAAGAGAGAAGGAGTTCATATTGGTATATGTAAAGGGCTCTTCTATAGGTGCTGAGTTTGAGATAAGTATGAGTATAACCATATCTATATTTGAAGGCATTACAAGGCTAAAAGCAGATATAATAATAGACACACATGGATTGCTAAAGACGTTGCCTAACTCACTTGTATACAAGGTTGTTGATGATATAGAAGGATATACTATAAGGTGTATAAAGGAGCAGTTGGGTAATAGTAATAGTTAGGTTTACTCATTTAATTAAGAAGCAGTAAATTATTTAATGATATCTTGATCAGGGGAGATGCATCTCATCATATCCCTAATTTGGGATCAGTGCAGGTCAAATCTCATCACAAAATTATTTATATAAATTAAGTATATAAAGTAGTTTTGTATAACTCCGTTATAACAATGTTTAAATAGGTTAGCCTAATTAGCCTCACCTAATGAGATGTAAAACAGTAACAGCAGTGATATCAGTGGTTATACTAATTGTTAGCATATTTGCGATAGGTAACATTAGCAATGCAAACAATGATGCATATGCACAGAAATTGGATAAGCTGGTTATAGTTGTTCAGCCTATACCAAGAGATAGAGTTGCTACAGAGGCTGGAGAGCTGGAGAGGTTCTTCGAGTCTAGACTTAACATGGATGTTGAGATACTGTTCCCTGATAGCAATGCGGCAATAGTTGAGAGTATGAGGTTTGGACATGCACATGTTGCATTAGGTGTAGGTCCATTGGTAGGTGCTATGATAATGAATAGTACTGATACAACAAAGCCTTTGATAGTTGAGATGAGATCCGTGTTTATAGAAGATGAACAGATAGTGCGTAGTTACTATTACTCTTACTTCATAGTACTAAAGGACTCACCATACAATACAATGGAAGATCTTAAGGGGAAGAGAGCTTGCTTCCCTAGTGAGACTAGTACATCTGGATTTATTATGCCCATGTTCACTATGGTAAAGAAAGGTTATATAAAGCCCATAGACTCTAGCAAGAGACCAATAGATCTGCCAAATCAATACTTTGGAGAGGTTATATTTGCTGGAGGTTATGCACAGTGCTGGGAAGCACTTAAGCAAGGTAGAGTTGATGTTACAGTTATTGCTGGTGATGTACCCGAGAAGTTGTACAGAGAGGCTATAGAGAATAGTAAGATTATAGAAAAAAATGGACCAAATCCATCCCATGTAGTATTGATATCTAAAGATCTTCCAAAGGATGTTAGAAAGAAGATGTGGTATGCTCTGAAGGATCTAAACAAAGAACCAGAGAAGGTTCAAAAGTTTGTATCCGCAATATTCGTAAAGTTTGGTGTAAAGAGCGAGGAGGCTCATCTAAAACCACTTATGGATGCCTTAAGAGAGACCGGATTAGATAAGGTGATAAAGATATAATGATAGCAGAAGAACATTTGAGTATCAATAAGTATGCCATAGAGGTTATAGATCTAACATATGGCTACAACACAATTTTATTTGATAGACTTAACCTAACTGTTGGTATAGGGAAGTGTATAGCAATAATGGGTAAGAGTGGTTCTGGTAAGAGTACACTACTTAGAATAATAAATGGTTCATTGAAACCATCGAAGGGAGAGATTAAGGTTCTAGGCATAAGAGTAAATGGTAGATACAACAATGGGCTAAGAAGAAAGATAGCATATATACCTCAGAGTCTAGGCTTGGTTGATAATGCAACAGTTCTAGACAATGTTATGCTAGCAAAGGCTACAGATATGCCTATAAGAGCATTTCTAGGCTTATGGAAGCAAGAACTTATCACTAAGGCATTAGGTATACTTAAGAGTCTAGGAATAGATAGCAAAGCTAATAACAAGGTTAACAGGCTTAGTGGTGGTGAGAAGCAAAGGGTTGCAATTGCTAGGGCATTGATGCAAGGAGCAGAGGTAATGCTTGCTGATGAACCAATATCTAACCTTGATGATGATAATGCTAGATCAATTCTTTCAATAATGAAGAGCCTATCAAGTAAGGGTACTACTATACTAGTAGTTATGCATAATAGACAGCTTGCTGAGGAGTATATGCATGAGGCATACCAGTTAACAAATGGTGCATTAGATAAACTATGGTAACCTCACGCTAGCGATGCGATATGAGCATATGGATGCTAATTGCATTAGCATTGATTCTATCGTACCTACTAGGTATACTTGATCCTTATGCATGGACAAAGGCATTCTCTAATCTATCCAAGTTTGCGTTGGAGCTTTACATAAGGCAAGAGTTTGTACAAGATGCACTCTATGCTGTAGGGGAGACTATGCTTATAGCAGCATTTGGTACAATAGTTGGTGCGCTTGTATCTTATCCTATAGCATCGCTATCTACACAAGGAATAACCTCTAGATGGGTATCCATGGTTGTAAGGAGTATAGCAAATATACTAAGAACTGTACCTGCAATATTCTGGGGTATACTGTTCGTTGTTATGTTTGGTCCAGGTAATACTGCTGGAGCAATAGCACTAGCATTATATACTGTAGGATATCTATCCAAGTTCTTCTATGAAACGTTTGAGAATGTTGAGAAAGAACATTATGAGGCATTACACTCCTTAGGTTTACCATGGCCATTGCTAGCAAAGGCTATATTCAAGCATACTGAGAAGCAGATAATAAGCCATATAATGTTCATGTTCGAGTATAATTTAAGGACTGCAAGCATACTAGGCATAGTAGGTGCTGGAGGGGTTGGTTATTACATAACACAATATGTTAACATACTCAACTACTCAGCAGCATTCACATTCTTCATAGTGGTAATGCTGTTTGTGTTCTTGGTAGATGGTATAAGTTATATAATAAGAAGGCATATCTAAT
>CAZLZM010000019.1:0-13709 GCA_964563995.1 uncultured Nitrosopumilales archaeon | reverse complement strand
GCATGTATATATTTACTATTTAGCCATATTAAATAACTTTAATTATTTTATCTACAATCACACACAAAAGAATAAGTTTTTATCACTGCAACCAATAGCAGATGTGTATGAATATATTAACTATGGATGATATGGACTTGGATGGTAAGAGGATCTTCATAAGAGTTGATATGAACTCCCCTATACACCCTGAGACATTAAAGATAATAGAGAGTATAAGGATAAAGGAGGCTGCAGAGAGTATTAGAGAGTTGAAGCACTCTAAAGTTATAGTAGGTTCGCACCAAGGTAGGGTTGGTAGATATGATTATACAGATCTCAGTGAGCATGCAAAGGTACTTGAGGAGCATATAGGTAGAAAGGTTACATTTGTAGAGGATGTAATTGGTCCAGAGGCTAGAAGGAGCATAGAGAGTATGAGTGATGGCGATGTACTCTTGCTTGATAACCTTAGGTTCTGTGCAGAGGAGAATTACGAGTTCAACTTTAGGGACGCAGCAAATACAGTTATGGTTAAGAGGCTTGCCAAGTTATTCGATCTATGCATCTTGGATTGCTTTCCATCAGCACATAGAGCTCATCCATCGATAATAGGTTTCCCTTGCATAATAGATACTTGTGCTGGAAGATTGGTTTCAAGGGAGGTAGAGTCCCTTAACAATGTACTTACTGTTGCAAAGGGACCTTACGTTGTTGTCTTGGGAGGTTCTAAGATCTCAGATAGACTTGAGGCTATAGAGACATTAATACAAGGAGGTAAAGCAGATAAGGTACTTCTAACTGGGCTAATATCTGTAATATTCCTAATGGCACAGGGCAAGTTTAAAGCAAACAGTCTAGGTATAAAAGAGGAGGCTCTACTAGATAAGGCAAGAAAGCTGCTACAGAAGTATCCTAATGTATTCATACTGCCAGTTGATTATGCTACCGAGCATAATGGTAAGAGAGTGGAGAAGGATCTCGATGAGTTCAACGATAATGATATCATACTCGATATAGGCAGCAAGACAGTTGATATCTATGATAAGATAATAAGGGGTGCGGGTACAGTATTCATGAGTGGTCCTGCAGGAGCATTCGAGAGGGATGAGTTCGCATATGGTACTAAAGCACTGCTAGAGAGTGCAGCAAGTTCACTTAGCACTACCATAGTTAGTGGTGGCCATATGACAACAGCATTGAAGAGGTTTGGTTTGTACGATAAGGTTGATCATATAAGTACAGCAGGTGGTGCTTTGGTGCTTTATCTAGCAGGTAAGAAGCTGCCTATGATAGAAGCTTTAGAGATGAGTTATCAGAGGAGATTAATTTTAAATAATTCAAGTATAAATGCTAAGGTTAAACAATAATTTTACTCTAGCGATAAATTAAACGATCAATTAAATTATGGACCGGGCGGGATTCGAACCCGCGACCTCTCCCATGCCAAGGGAGCATCCTACCAGGCTAGACGAGTGGCCTACCATCCATGTTTCTATTCATTTAGTATTATTATTTCATAATCTGGTATCCGGCCCTATGCCCGATCCTATTGGATAATTAAGACTAGTCTTTAATCTATCTTTCTATCTATTTATTAATGAGAATAAAATCTTTGATTTAATTATTGTGTTGAATAACTTAAATTATCTCAAAGTTCCCTTTTAGTGAGAATCTGTTATTATATTAGGGAATCGAAGGATATTTATTATTATGGTTTAGATTATACCACACCTAACTTAGTTGCTAAATCCCTAGCAACGCCTTGAGGGAACTTTACATATGCCTTCTTACCATATATAGTTCTAGCAGTATTAACTTCCTTTGCCTCAACATTATACAGTATTTTTATAGCTTCTTTTATACTCTTCTTATCAGCTCTATCACTTACTATAAAAGTCAATACATCCTCCTTATCTATCTTTGTAAACCCTTTCTCTGTTATGTATGGCTTAATTATTATGCTTCTTGCTTGTTCTACATTCATTGACTACTCACCTTAAGCATTCTTATACTTGCTGGTAATTTTATACTCCTTAGATATTCTATAGCACTCTTGCTCCATACACATAGTCTACCAGGATGAGATCCTGGGGCTAGATGAATAACACTAAGCCTATCAACCCTTGCTACTTCAACACCTGGTATAGAGCCTGCTGCCTTACCTATCCCTTTATCCTCTCTAACTACTATTAGTACACTCTTTGCGATATACTGTCTTCTACCACGCATCCTTGCCTTTCCACTCCTTTTCTTTATGCTAGCCTTTGCCCTCTCAAGATCAGATGATAACTTTAATACATTAAGTAGGTTCAATAGATCCTTAGCCTTCCTTATACTCTCTATGCTATCATCAACTACTATAGGTAACTCTATGCTATCATCATCTAATCTGTGCCCTCTAGACTTAACTATACTCTTATCAATTGTAGCTGCCATTGCACTATACAACGCAAACCTCTTCTCCTTCTTGTTGAGCCTCTTAACTATAACCTTCTCTGCTCTAGGAGGATGTGTTAACCTACCCTTTACCACACCTGCAACTCCTCCTGCTTGACCAGCTCTCCTTGTCCCTTCACCTTTTATCCTAGCCATCCTTGCTATGCCTAACCCTGTGCCTCTAGACTCAGCACTAACTCTCATACCTGCTAGAGGATCTCTACCTTTGGGTTGATACAGTCTTGATTGCGTATGTATAAAAGCCTTATGTATAACATCTGGCCTATAAGGTGCAGAGAATACCTCTGGTAGCTCTATGCTTCCATCAATACTCCCATCAAGTTTATATACATGGACACTCTTCATATAAGATCACCTTATACAACTATATCAACTATCTTTGGCTCAACTACCTTCTTAACCTTTGGTCTTATAGCATACCTTAGCTTGATCAAACGTTTTATTGCACCAGGTACAGAACCCCTGATTATTATGTAATCGCCCTTAAGTAATCCAAAGTGTAGGAATCCCCCCTTTGGTGTTATATCATTCTCATTAGCATTGAATATTGCAAGTATCCTCTTATTATACTCAAGTCTCTGATGGAAGCCCATCTGACCTGCCCTTGGTACTGTGTACATAACAGTTGCTGGACTTATGGGACCAAGTGTACCTACAGCCCTTACACTCTTCCTTGATTTATGCTGCTTCCTCTTTATACCCCATCTACTAACTGGACCCTCAAATCCCTTACCTTTTGTTATAGCACTAACATCAACGTACTCTCCTACTCTGAATACTTCGTTTATCCTAATACTCTTTCCAAGTATGCCATTAAGGTACTTAAACTGAGCCTTGATATCTCCTCCACCAACACCAACCTCGAATACAAATGGTTTCTTCTGCTCTAATCCTACATCCCTAGGCGTTACTGCTACCACTGCTCTAAGCTCACTAACTTTAGCAAGAATCCCATCCTCACCCTTATCATTAATACCTTTAATTACATCATCACTTGTAGGCTTGATCTTAACCTTTCTCTCCAACTCCTTTGGTAACTCTTTAGCATATATATCAAACAATGAGTGTAAACCATAAACATCTTTAGCATATGCTCTAATACCTATTATCTTCATTGGTGGAGTTACTATAATAGTAGCCCTACTCATCAAGGGTTTACCAAAGTTAGGAGTTCTCTCTCTATCATCTATATTTATAAGATGTATATTTGCTGCCTTAAATCCAGCAAAGCCCAGTAGTCTAGGCTCCTTTGCATCTATCTTTGGCCATGTCCTTATCCTTGATTCTATACTCTTTGCCCTTGCTCTAGGCAGGTATGCTAAGCTACCCCTTCTTGGTGCACTATGCTTTCTATGACCCATCCTCTCTACTCCTTAATGCTATAAGGAGACTCCATTATAAACTTACTTTATCTTAATCATGCTTGCTAGCATTGATAGATTTGTATGCTGCATCAATAAACCTAAGGTAGGAGTTTATTAATGCTCTAAGAGTTGAGATATCATCTGCATATACATTAATAATCAATTTTTTATCTTTATCATATTCTTTTTTATCATGATATTTATCCTTACACTCTTCTCTTAACATTATACTACTCTCGGCACCTTTTATACTAACTCTACACTCTGGTTCTAAGGCAAAGTATAATGATCTTAATAATGATAAATAATAGCAAGAGTCATCGTTATTTTTACTACAACAACCCTTCCCTTCGTTCACCAAACCAACCTCTATGATTGCACTATACATCATATGCTCCTCCAGCAACCTTGTAGTTACACTTGTTACACTTCCATATACCAATCGCTTCACGTTTGAACCTTGTTGAACCACACATGGGGCATGTGCGCTTCTTCTTCAGAGTAAAGAATATCTTGCTATACCTTCTCCTAAGCGTTGCACCATATTTAACCCCTAGCCCTCTAAGACTCTCGCCCCTCGCCATTATACTCACCCTAACTTACTTACATGCATACGTTCTTTATTAATGCTCTTATCTCATTACCCTTATCTATTGCTATAGATACAGCATAGTTCAACTGCTCGAGTGTGAATGTACCGGGATTACCCTTTTGCATGGCACATATCCTACCTTGATCATCTGTACTTATAGTTACCCTAGAATCCATACACATCTCCTCCTCGGATGTGGGATCAACTATTATGCTATTCCCTATCCTTGCCATTGTAACAGATACTGGTATGGTATTTATAGGTAATGGAATCGTATCTCCAGTCTTAACCAGTTTATCATCCTTAACCTCATACTTTGGTATTCTTGTTGTAAGTAATGCTGAGACTACAGCATAAGATGTTGCATCGAATAAGTTTCCATCTGTATTCAATACACTAACATCAGCAAAGATAGCATACACCTTCTTTCCACTTATAAGAACCAACCTATCCAAGGCTATCATCTCTGACTCCCTTATACCTCTATCTACAACTCTAGCGAGTTCTATAGCATCCTCATCCGGAGGACCTGGTTCTGCATATGCAGATGCTGTAGGTAGAACCTCAGCATTACATATGAATAATCCTTTATCTGGCATATCAGAGAATGGTTCATCCACCTCAACCTTTATACCTGCTATAACTTGTGTATTACCTAACTTTACCATGGCAGAACCATCTGCCTTCTTTATCAACCCAACCTCAACCTTTAACTCTCTATAATCCATCAACCCTCTACCATCTAGCCTCTTACCCTTAGCTAAAAGTTCACTCATCTGTATCCTTTTTAAATGCTCAACTATTGTTGATGTTCTCTTCATCATTGCTTATACCTCAACCTCCGTGCTAAAGTACTTCTTCATCAATGCTTCCCTCTGTAATTTATAAACTTGCATACACCCTTGTATTGCTAAGTTTAAGCATTCTTTAAACTCATCTTTAGTTAATTTACCATCTAACTGTAGCAGAGATACCTGTTTAAGATTAGGCAAGAATGCTACTGGCATATCAGCCTCCCCCATCTTATCTTCCTCATCATTTATATCAAGTACTATCCTGCCTGCAACCTTCCCAGCAGCACAAGCAGCAACCATATCACGCATATTTATACCTGCATCTGCCAAGGCTACACTTGCTGCTGTTATACCAGCACATCTAGAGCCACCATCAGATTGTAATACTTCAATGAATACATCTATAACTGTTCTAGGATAATCTTCAAGTATTAGTGCAGGTTCTAATGCTTCTCTAGTAACTTTAGATATTTCTATCTCTCGCCTTGATGGGGCAGGGTTCTTCCTCTCATCTACTGAGAATGGTTGCATATGGTATCTACACCTTAGTATACTCCTATCTGGAAGTGCTAAATGCTTTGGATGCGCCTCCTTAGGACCATATACTGCAACAACTATTTTATTCTTACCAAACTCTATATATGCAGAACCATCAGCATTCTTCAATACACCAACCTCTATCTTTATTGGTCTAAGTTCATTCCATCTTCTACCATCTATCCTTATTCCATCCTCGTTCATCAACCTGCTCATGCTACATTACCCCCTAACATATCCTTTACCCTCTGTGTTAAATTACTAGTGTGAGCCTCCTCCTCTATGAGCATTATTGCTCTTACTGCCATGTTTATAGCCTCTTTACTAGAGTCAGATACAACAAGTACACCATTCTGTCCAACTATTATCTTGCACTTGGTTAACTGTTCTATCATCTGTATCATTGAACCCCTCTTACCTATAAGTCTTGGTACCTTGCTTGGAGAGATCTTAACTATCTCCCCGTTATTTATCTTGCCTAGATCCTTATCCGCTACAGTTAATAATGGATCCCTAGTCCTATCGAAGTTAACTATCCTACATGCTATAACATCCCCTAGGTTAAACTTGCTTGTTATATCATCCTTGCTAGGGGTAAACTCTTTACCAAATACATCCTGTGCAAGGAGATACCCTAGGAAGCATGAGTTTATATCAACAATCCATGCAAGTGATGAGTAATCTATTATCTTACCTATTACAAGATCACCAACCCTTGGTATATATATCCCTGATAATGGTATTACTTTAACACCACTCTGAGTAACCTCTGCTATCCCTACCCTTGTTGCATGTATCCTGTTATCTATCTTTATGACATTTGCTAATGGTTTTATGTGGGGATTTCCTTCTACTATAATATCCCCTGGCAATACATACTTCTTGAACTCCCTCATCTCATCATCACCGCTTGTGCACTGCCCTTGGTTAACGATGCTAACCTATCCATCATATTTGATTGTATTGCTGCTGGTATCTCTATTATAACCTTTAGTGAGCCATCAGCTTGCCAATCCTCCTTTATTATATCACCCATACCTTTAAGTATATTGTAAGATTGTGCAGCATACTGTGCTGGTATAACTATAGTGAACTTTAGCCTCTCAGTCTTTAATGGTAGAACAGTCCTTAACTGCTCTACTATCCCTTTGATCTGATCCTCAGCCTTCTTAAATGGATCTATAGATACTTTACACTGCTCCAATGCCTGTTCTATCCTTAATGGTGGATGTGGTAGATGTGTCTTAGGATCTACGTATGTCTTTGCTATTATATTCACTATCTGCCTCCTCTTCTCCTCTATTAGCCTCCTTCTCTGCTCGGTTGTAAGGTTAAGCTCTCCTCTCTCGAGTATTATCCTTGCAACTTCGGTTGTGTTTGATGTTCTAAAGTACTTCTCTAACTTCTCCTTTGAAGCTCTGTTACCTTTGTTTGCATCTGTGTATATCTCATCGCTTACAAGTATACTTGCTATATCACTCCTCTTACCTAGTTTAAACTCTAGAGCAGGATCTGGCTTTACTAGAAGCTCGAACTTCTCACCGTCTATTGTAAGCCTTACTATGCTTAACTTATCTGTCATGGTTATTGCTTATATTAACCCATATTAATAAATATGCTAGAATATTAATACAATTGCTAAATGATAAATACATAAATATTTATATTCGTAATAATCATAACTGCATTATCAATCATACTTTATTTACACGCTCTAAGAACTCATATATCGCTGTATAATCCTTCTCTGCAAGATCTGTCTTGCTTGCCTGCCTATATATATGCTCTAACAATGAGATCATAGGTAATGAGATATTTAACTCTCTTGCAGTATCATTTATTGTTGTTATATCCTTAAACATCATACTCAATGCAAATGATTTCTCAACATCATGGGTTATCATCTTTGGACCCTTGCGTTGACTAAGTCCTGTGCTAAAGTATGTTGAGTTTAAAGCCTCTAAGAAGATCATAGGATCTATGCCATATGCCTTCACTAGTAGCATACCTTCAGATAACGCTGCTGCTATCATTGCTATCTGTAGGTTTAATGCAAGCTTTAGTGCATGGGCAGAACCATTCTCGCCTATATACATAACCTTGCTTGCCATTACACTGAATAGATCTTTAAACATCTCATAGTACTCCTTGCTACCTCCAACCATGAGTAAGAGCATTCCTTGCTCAGCAAGTTGAGGTCCTCCCATAACAGGTGTATCAAGCATAACTATACCATGTTCCTTTAACCTTGATGCTATTGCTTTGCTTGCAAATGGGTTTATAGTACTTGCATCTGCAAGAATAAACCTTTTATTGCGAGAGTATATCAAGCCATTGGTACCAAAAGCTACCTGTTCTAAGGCATATGAGTCCTTGAGTACTGTGATCACTATATCTGAGGAGTCTGCTACATGCTTTGGGGTATCTGCTATAGAGGCACCATACTGCCTTAATGCTTCAGCCTTGCTCCTTGTTCTGTTATACACTGTAAGCTTGTAACCCTTTGATAACAACCTCTTGGCTATCGCACTACCGAGTAAACCAGTTCCTATTAGTCCTACATTCACCATTGCATTTTATCTTAGTTCTGTGATATTAAAATTATTTATTATTGCCTATAATTTGTTTCATTTGATTACGCTATACCATATGCTCTTGCTATGAGTTCAATTGTAAGACCTATGCTCTTTCTATTAACTATATTGTTGCTAATAGCATTCTTATCCCACTTTATCTTACGTAACCCTTCATCGATCTGTAGCATACAGGACTCTCCTGTAGTATATACTGTCCTGCCATTACTTATACCAGCATATATAGCATCGAATAGCTCTTTACCTATAAGCATAGATAACTCATAGTTATCCTTTATGAACGAGTAAGAACCCCCAACACCACAGCATCCTCTCTCAAGTAAAGATACCCTTAGGCTAGGTATGCATCTTAGTAGTTCCATAACATCATTATCATAACCTTGAACTAGAGTATGGCAATGCATATGTACTAATGCATCTTCATCTACAGCACCGAACTCCATTAACACTTTATCTCTTCTAAGCATATTTAAGAACTCATGTATATCATAAGTAAGATGAGCAACACTTCTACTCTTCTCATCATCTATTACATTTAAATACTCCATCCTTAAAGCCAACGATGCACTAGGAGAGAATGTTACTATAGGCATACCCTTTGATGCATAACTGTAAAGATGATCTATGTTGTATTCTGCTACCCTCTTACCCTTATCTACTGCGCCTTCTAGTAGTGCTGGTAATCCAGATGATAGTTGTCTAGGGTACTCAACTCTATAGCCATTAAGATTAAGTATCTTAATTATCTTTAGCCCAAGCATAGGGTTAATGTATCTTATATATGTATCAGCAAAGAATGCAACACTCTTATCTAGCATAGGTTGCTTATATCTATAATATAACTCATCAAATGTGACTCTACTGAATCTAGGTATACTCTTCCTAGAGTCTATCCCTGTTAGATGCTCTAGCATTACTCTAAAAAATCTACTACGCATTAATACATTTGATAGCAATGCTAGTTTACATACTAAACTAGCATACTTGTCTATATCAGCAAAGTACTTGTAACCTTTGGGTAAACCATTAACACTAGCATATCTAGCCCTTGCTTCAGCCATGATCTTTCCTACATCTACATTTGATGGGCAGTCTATTAGACACATCTTACATTGTATACAATATTTGTATATTATATCCCTATACTCATCTGTAAATTCAAGAGTAAATGATCCTTTACTAGCATTATCAGCAAGCCTAAGTAACCATCTTAGCATATTGTTTCTACCCCTACAGCTTGCTGCTTCAGTATGTAACCCTTTATATACAGGGCACATCCTTACCTTGTAACTTAACTCTCTACACATACCACACCCATGGCATAGATCAACCTCATCATTAAGGCTTAGCTCGTATGCATAACCTGTTGCATGTTCTGCTATACTACTCCTTCTCATACCCCAGTTAAGTACTGTTACATCAGTTCTGCTCTTCTTTGAGTACCGTATATTATCTGTAAGAGAGTAACTACTGTATCGATAGTAATAGTTACTGTTGTTACTGCTATTGCTGCCTATCTTGATATCCTCAAGGGGTATCTTCTTACCAGGATTCATTATATTCTTAGGATCAAATAGAGTCTTTATCTTAACGAAGAGAGAATAAACATCAGAAGGATATAGCATCTTAACAAACTTACTCCTTGCAATACCATCTCCATGCTCTGCCGATATACTACCATTCATACTCTTTACTAAAGAGAATACATCCTCCGCTATAGCATGTATCTTTGCATTAGTATACTCATCACTCATATCAAGTATTGGTCTAGTATGTATATTGCCATCTGCAGCATGACCATACATTGTGTAAGCATCTATCCCATGCTTCCTATATATCTCCTTGAGCCTCTTAACTAACTCTGCAAGTCTATCAACACCAACTATAGGATCCTCTATGAATGCTAGAGCCTTGCTATTACCTTTCCTTACCTTCATAACATATGAGAGTGCATTCTTCCTAATATCCCATATCTTTGATATCTCATCGTTGTTGTAAGAGTATGCTATACATTTGCACATGCCTCCACTATTCTTAACCTCTTCTAGTAGTTTAGTCATATACCCTTCAACCTCTTCTCTACTGTTACCATCGAACTCCACAAATAGCATGCAATCAACATCTAAATACTGCTTTAACTTATCATCTCTTCCACTACTCATCTTTGCTATATCAATAACGGTCTTATCTATCAACTCAACAGCAGATGGTCTTAGGTTAGCAACTACCTTCCTAGTATAGAGTGATGCATCGTATGTATCCTTGAATGCTAGTAATGCTAATGCCCTATACTTGGCTATATCAACTATCTTTAACTTTGCCCTTACAACTATACCTAATGTGCCCTCAGAAGCAACAAATAACTTTGCTAAATCTATACCATCATTACATAGAACTCTATCTAATCTGTAGCCAGAGGAGTTCTTACTAACCTTTGGGAATCCATCCTTTATTATATCTCTCTTATCATACAGCATAGCATACAGATCCCTCGCTATCTTAACCTCCATGCTATTCTTACTTGCATCGTTGATCTCATCCATACTAACCTTTCTAGCATGCAATATGCTACCATCTGAGAGTACAACATCCAATGAGATAACGTAATCTATCATACTGCCATATTTTACTGTATGAGAACCAGATGCATTGTTAGCTATCATTCCTCCTATGGTACAGTAATCAGCACTTGAGGGATCAACTGGTATACACTTGTTGTAATGCTTAAGCAGTGTATCTAGCATGCCTTTATAAACACCAGGTTCAACTAAAACATAGTCATAGTTAGTGTTAACCTCTATAACCTTATTCATATTTGATAGATCTAGTATTATTCCATCGCCTATAGCCTGTCCTACAAGCCCAGTGCCCCCTCCCCTTGCTGTTACCGCTATACCATGTTCATAGGCAAACCTTACTGTATTAACGACATCTTCAATACAAGATGCAGCAACTATACATAATGGTATGATCTCATACATACTGGCATCGCTAGAGTACATATATCTAGCAAGCTTGGAGTCTAGAACTCTGCCTTTAACCATATTCTTTAATCTATTTACAATGTACGCATCAATACCATTATAATACATCCTTTTACTATTAGTAAAGCTCTAATTAACTCTTAAATATTACTAACTCTGTTAACTGACCTTCTCCTCATCCCTAGAATGTGCAAGCTTTCACTTTCAATCTTTTGTAATTCCAGAAACATTTGATATCGCAATTGCATTTACCATAGAACTTAGCAATAACGATACACTTTATATAGCACCTCCTTAACCTAAAAAGATAACATAATTCTTAATTAATCATTTTTATTATCAACCAGCTACCCATAACGTTGTTAGGAATATGCTTAAAGATATACAACATGCAAGTTAAAATAGAAACGTGTCATTATTGGTTGATACCTAGAGTTCGGTTGTAGCACCAACAACGATAATAATTACAATCTGTTCTGTGCTTCTGTTAATTAATGAAGATGTGTAGCATATAGATGGCTTTAACATAACCTAGACTAAACATTTTATATAACATATAAATAAATTAGCCATATGCGTAGTAGAAAGGTTGTAGAGGGACCAGAGAGGGCCCCTCATAGAGCAATGTACAAGGCTATGGGTTTGAGTGACGATGATCTAGCAAAGCCGTTCGTAGGTATAGCAAACAGTGGTAATGAGGCTACGCCATGCAATATACACCTTGGTAAGTTAGCAGAGTACGCTAAGCAAGGGGTCAAGGATGCTAACGGTACTGCTAGGATATTTACTACTATAGCTGTTAGTGATGGTATATCAATGGGGCATGAGGGTATGAAAGCATCACTAGTTAGCAGGGAGGTTATAGCAGATTCAATAGAGCTTATGGTACATGCACATCAGTACGATGCCCTAATATGCATAGCAGGGTGTGATAAGAGCCTACCAGGAAGTATGATGGCAATGGCTAGGCTTAACATACCGTCAGTATTCGTTTATGGTGGTACAATGGTACCAGGATATTATAAAGGAAGGTATCTAACTATACAGGATGTGTTTGAGGCTGTAGGCGCCTACTCAAAGGGTCTAATATCATTACAGGAGTTGATAGAGATTGAGAACCATGCATGTCCTAGTGCTGGCTCATGTGCGGGCATGTATACTGCTAATACAATGGCTTCATTGAGCGAGGCTTTAGGTATAGCCTTGCCTTTCAGTGCAAGTCCAAGTGCAGAGGATCCTAGGAGGTATGATGCTGTGTACCAGAGTGGCAAAGCAGTTATGCATCTACTAGAGTTAGGTATAAAGGCTAGAGATATACTTACATTTGAGGCATTCGAGAATGCCATAACTGTATTAAATGCAATAGGAGGATCGACCAATGCTGTTCTACACCTGCTAGCTATAGCAAGGGAGGCTGGTGTAAAACTTACCTATGATGACTTTGAGAGGATAAGAGTAAGAACTCCTCATATAGCAGATATGCGTCCAGGTGGCTCCTATGTTATGTATGAGCTTGATAGAGTTGGGGGTGTACCTACAATAATGAAGGAGTTGTTCAAGCATGGTCTATTGCACGGTGATGTATTAACTGTAACAGGCAAGAGCCTAGCAGAGAACCTTAACGATCCTAGGGTTAAAGAGCCAGATGGTACAATAGTTAGGAGCGTAAGTAATGCAATACATGAAGAAGGCTCTATAAGGATACTGAAGGGTTCATTGGCACCAGATGGTGCAGTGGTTAAGATAGCAGCAGTTAACGATAGACTAAGGTTATTCAAGGGTAGGGCAAGGGTATTCGATAGTGAAGAGCAGGCATTCGAGGCTATAAGCAGGGGTGAGATAGTTGAAGGCGATGCAGTAATTATAAGGTATGAGGGTCCTAAGGGTGGGCCTGGGATGAGAGAGATGTTAGCTGTTACAGCAGCAATAGTAGGTCAAGGACTAGGAGAACATGTTGCACTTATAACAGATGGCAGGTTCTCAGGAGCAACTAGAGGGTTAATGATTGGACATGTTGCTCCAGAGGCTGCAGTAGGAGGACCAATAGCATTAGTTAAGGATGGTGATACAGTAATAGTAGATATATCAAATGGTAGATTAGATTTAGACGTTAGCAAAGAAGAGTTAGATGCTAGGGGTAAGACATGGAAGCCAAGAGAGCCTAGATATAAGCATGGTGTATTTGCAAAGTATATAACATTGGTAAGATCAGCAGCAGAAGGTGCAATAACATACCCTGCATAGAGGAGCATTTTTTATTTTGATAAATCGATTAATTAATTGGTACATGTTAGAATGTATGCATCTATTTTTCAAAGTAATCCAATGGGGCAAAAAGATCTCTGACAGTTTGTTATTATTAACTAGAATTTAATAAATAAAGATATAATATGTATCTATAGTAG
>CAZLZM010000018.1:0-13824 GCA_964563995.1 uncultured Nitrosopumilales archaeon | reverse complement strand
ATTTCATTGTTGATAGCAATAATAACAAGGTTGAGAGACCAACTATACAAAATAGACTAATAAGAAGGCTAAAGTTGGTACAAAGAAAGATATCTAGAAGAAAAGAAGGATCAAATAACTATAAGAAAGCTAAGAGATGGTATCAGATAATACAAGAGAGAATAGCAAATAAGAGGAGAGACTTTCTACATAAGTTATCTAGAGATTATGCTAATAGATATGATATAATAGTAGTAGAGGATCTAGCAGTAAAGAATATGTTAGAGGATAAGCCTTTAGATACTAACAAGCAGAATAATACCTTACATAGGAATATACATGATTCATCATTTAGAAGGTTTATAGATTTATTAAAGTACAAAGCCAAGATGATAATATCAGTTAATCCTAAGAACTCTACACAGGAGTGTTATAAATGTGGTAGTATAGTTAAAAAAGAGCTTAAGGATAGAATTCATTATTGTCCTAAATGTAATATAAAGATAGGTAGAGATTTGAACTCAGCTCTTGTGCATCTAAAGAGAGGTATAAAGATATTAATAAAGAAACTACCCAAGGAGCTTGGGGAAGTTACGCTTGGGGAGATGTTAAAGTCTATGAACCAAGAAGCTCCTGACTTTAGTCAGGAGTAGCTCATAATAAATACATCATACTTATATTGCCTTTGATCTTAAGGTATAGTGAGAGTAAGAATGGTAGAGAGTAGAGAGAAGAGGGACCCACATGTAACAACTAGGTTACTAGTTAAGGATGTTATGAACAGCCCTGTAATTGCAGCCTCATCAAATACAACTGTTAATGAGATAGCTAAACTCATGAGTGATATGAGGATAGGCAGTATAATAATAACAGATAATGGCAAGTCCGATGGTAAGCCATTAGGCATAGTAACAGACTGGGATATAGTTAGCAAGGCAGCAGTTAGGGATGAGAAGCCAAGCAAGATAATGGCTAGTGATATAATGCAGGATCTAATAACCATAGATAGTGAGGCTAGTATAACAGATGCTGCAAGGTTGTTAAGGAAGCATAACGTTAAGAGGCTTGGAGTAACATACAAGGGCAATATAGTTGGTGTAATATCATCATCAGATGTAATAGCAGTCATGCCAGAGCTAATAGATGTTGTATCTGAGAAGGCTGCAATGCTGAGAGGCGAATTAGGGCGAAGTCCTACGCTCATCTCAGGTTACTGCGATGAATGTGACGAATGGTCAGATTATCTAGCATTCGTTGATGGTAGATTTCTTTGCGATGAGTGTAGATCAGGGCAGTAGTAATGATGATGGCGGTGTTATGTATACAAGGCTTGTAGTGGATGCTATGCTTGGTAGTATAGCAAGAAAGTTAAGGGTCTTCGGTTTCGATACATTATACTATAGTGGTATGGAAGACTCATTCCTGCTCGATGTATGCTTGAATGAAGCTAGAGTGCTCATAACCATGGATGAGGAGTTACATAGGAGGGCAGAGAGACTAGGTTTGAGGAGCATACTAATAGGGAATAATTACTCTACCAGTAATAAAAAGAGTAAGGATATAAGTATCATGGAGACTATTCTAAGGGCTTTAGGAGTATTTTATATAGAGTTCAATGTAAACTATTCCAGATGTCCGCTATGTAACTCTTCAGTTGAATATGTTAATGATAAATATAATCTTAGAGGATTGATACATAACAGGATACTTGACTTGTATGAGAGATTTTATATATGTAAAGGTTGTAGAAAGGTATACTGGGAGGGCAGCCATGTTAGGAGGTTAAAGGAGTTTGCTAAGGAGGTGAATGCGAGACTTGTTGGTGTTTGATGATAACGATGGATATACACTAGTTAAACTTGCTAGGAGTGCTGTTGAGCATTACCTTAAATTTAGGAAGATCATTGAGCCTGATAGCAACATAAAATCTAGATACTCTATTAGGTCTGGAGTCTTTGTAACTATAAACGAGCATAATAAAGGTAGAGAAGAGTTACGTGGTTGCATAGGCTTTCCAATGCCTACAAAGGAGTTGTACTCTGCTTTAATAGACGCTGCAATTGCAGCGGCTGTAAATGATCCAAGGTTTAAGCCTCTAAACATGGATGAGTACTATAACATAACATTTGAGGTTAGCATACTAACAGAGCCAATGCTAATAAAGGTTAATGATCCAAGAGAGTACAGAGATATCATAAAGGTTGGTCGTGATGGGTTGATAATAGTATGGCGCTACGGCTCTGGTCTACTCTTACCACAGGTTCCAGTAGAGTATGGATGGGATGCTGGGAGGTTCCTTTGTGAGACATGTATGAAGGCTAATGCGTTACCTGATTGTTGGCTATATGAAGATACCAAAGTGTATAGATTTGAGGCGATAATATTCAAGGAAGTTGAACCAAATGGTAAAGTGGTTAGAGTAAGATTAGTATAACATCTATAATAATTTCATGATATACTCATGAAGGTATATATAGGAGTTTATGGTGTTGGTTTAGGACACGCAAGTAGAATGCTTCTACTTGCTGATAGATTAAAGGATGAATGCGTATTAGAGTTCTCATCTTTTGGTGATGCAGCAGTATACATAAGAAACAACGGATTCAAGTGTAATGCAGTGCCTGAAGTTGAGTTTGGTTGGCACCCTAGTATTGGATTTAATGTTAAGAGGAGTATTATGAACATACCTATTAATGTATTCAACTTCTCAAAGCAATTAATGCTTGAGCTGAGTAATATGAAGAGGTTCAAACCAGATGTTGTTGTAAGTGATACTAGATTATCTACTTTATTGGCTGCAAGGATGCTAGGGATAAGGTGCATAGTTGTATTGAATCAACTTAAACTCCTCTTGTCACCAAGGTTAAGGGAGTTTACTGTAGTTAGATTATTTGAGGACATGCTTGCTGAGATATTGGCAGTGCTATGGAGAGAAGGAGACAGTATAATAGCGCCAGACTTACCTCCCCCATATACTATATCTGAGCAGAATCTATGGTGTATAAAAGGTATAAATGGTGTACTTGAGTACTCTGGGTTTATAATCCCAAAGAAGAAGTTTGATAAATTCAGCATAGAGAGGATACGCAGTATTCTTGAGTTAAGTAATAATGGTAATAATGATGCTAAGCCTATAATATTCATACATATAAGTGGGCCTAAACAAACCAAATTATATATAGTAAGGAGATTAGTAGAAAGTATAGGGGATATGGTTAACGTTATAGTATCAGAGGGGAGACCAGATGGGAGTATAGTGCCTAAAAAGATAAGGAATGGATGGTACTTTGAATGGTGCCCATTCAAGGATGAGGTATTTGCTCTGAGCAATGTTATAGTTATGCGTGCAGGGCATTCAACTATAGCACAAGCAATAAATCAAGGTAAGCCTATGGTATGTATACCTATAGAGAATCATAGTGAGCAGTTAGGTAACGCTATGAAGGTTGCTAAACTTGGTATAGGTGTAATGCTTAGGGAGAAGAGTTTAGATGTGAAACAGATTAACGATGCAATAGATAGTATATTAAATGATAGTAAGTATAAGATGAATATGAAGAATGTAAAGGGTATAGCAGATAGAAGTGATGGAATAGAATACATTGCTAAAAGCATACTATAAAATTGCAATTATTACTTATTACTTGTGTTTAATACCTTCTCTAACTTCCTTATCTGTTCTATAGGGGTTATCAACGCTCTACCAACTATACCTTCATTAACACCTATACCAGCATTCTTTGTTATTATATCTAATACCTCCTCAACTTCCCTATCTGCTACTACAACCTCTATCTTTGATGCTTGTATTAACTCTGGCTTATATGAACCAGTACCCCTTGAGCCTGTAAGAGTTATATTCTGGAATAGACCTTTACCATATCCATTAACTATGAACACATTATCTATACCATATCTCTTTAATGCTCTATAAACTATATCCACCTTCTCTGTAGCAACTATAGCCTCGATCTTCTTCATGCTATATTAAACAATATCTGAGTATAAAAACTCTTATGTTTATGATAATTATATGCTTATATATCAATATTATTCATGTCTATATATAGAGAACTATTTTTGATTATTATTCTATAGTTTATCAAATTTTACTAAATCTACTATATATTATTAGATATCACTTAATTAATTTCATCATAAATAAATTAAATTCTAAGTAGTTTGCTCCTTCCTTCTATAGTCTGTTGCCTCAACTCAGACTCTATTATAGGCAGATAGCCTAGTATGCAGAAGTTAACGAAGTCACTGAAAGACTTTATTCTATACTCAGACTTTAATGTATCCTTGTTTGCATTGTAGAACTTCAATATTCTCATGAGTGTATACTTCTGCAATGGTACTAATCTGCTCCTCTTACCTTGTTCTTCAGTACTAGAATCATCAGGCTCTTGCAATTCAAGTGTAGTTCCTAAACCTTCCCTTCCTTCAAAATATTCACTATTATCATATCTCTCTTCTTTTGGGTTCTCCAAATCCTTTATGGATTGCATATGTGATACATCTAATACCTCCTCTAATGATGATATGAATATCTTTGTATGCTCTTTACCTTTCTCTCCTGCTACACTACTTATAGCCTCTATAACCTTCTTTGCGTCTCTATCACTTACTATAAGCTCTATCTTAGTAAGGAACTCTCCTACTCCTCCACCTCTTCCAATAGCACCATTCCTGCTAGTTATGTTCATGCTAGAGATGTTATGTGTACTTATGCCATATATCTCAAACTTCTCTAACTTCAACCTTAGATCAGGTATTATCTCTGTCTTAACTATAGCCTCTATCCTTTTCATGTTAATGAATTCATGATAAGATAATTATAAATGTTATCTATAATGATTATCATATGATAATAAAAATTGTTACCGAGTTAGTTTATGTTGTGAGTAGAAACTTCTCCTTATTAATCGTTGTAATAACATGTAAAATATTACTGCTAAAAGCATAGTTATGTAAGTTATTATAAATGTAGGTGGCTTTGATATAGGTTGTGGGGCTCCTAATGCATATGCATTGTAAGATAATATGAGAGATAGTAATGCTAGTACACCTGCTGTAAATGTATATCTAGCAATGTTACCCATATCTTTATATAAGAACTAGTGATATAAAAAGATATTCAAATGATTATCAATAGTATTAAGTAAACAGCATAACTAACAATACTGATATACAATAGATTATCATTATATTATTTTTTTTAAAAAACTTTAAAAATACTTCGTATCCTGTAATAGATATGGCTATAAATACTGGAGATACATCGTGGATGATAGTATCAACAGCAATGGTCTTCCTTATGATAGGAGGAGTAGGCTTTTTAGAGGCTGGATTGATAAGAGCAAAGAATGCGCTAGGAATACTTATGAAGGTATATCAGACAGCACTGATAGGGTTAATAGCATGGTTCATAGTAGGCTTTAGTTTAGCATTTGCACCATCAGAGAATGGCTGGATAGGACCATTCGACTGGGCTTTCATGAGAGGGATAGGATTAGAGCCATTACCTTATGCACCAACTATACCAGGCTATCTATTCTTCCTATTCCAAGGTATGTTTGCATCAATAACAGTAGCACTTATAAGTGGAGGCATAGCAGAGAGGATGCGCTTTGGTCCATGGCTTGTCTTCATATTCATATGGATGATATTCGTGTATGGACCAGTTGCCCATTGGATATGGGGAGGAGGATGGCTTGCACAGATGGGCGCTAGGGACTGGGCTGGAGGAATAGTTATACATGTTGCTGCAGGTTTCTCATCATTAGCAGGAGCACTAGTATTGGGAAGGAGGTTAGGCTTTGGTAGAGCAGAGACTATGGTACAACATAACGTTCCATACCAGTTCTTAGCAGCATTCCTACTATGGTTTGGCTGGAATGGGTTCAATGGTGGTAGTGCATTGGCAGCGAATGAGGCAGCAGTAGCAGCAATAGTATCAACCAATCTTGCAGCTGCAGCAGCAGGCATAACAACCCTACTTGCTGGTTGGGCTAGGAGTAAGAAGCCAAGTACAAGCCTTGCAGCAAATGGATGTATAGCAGGGTTGGCAGCAGTTACACCAGCAGCAGGCTTCATAGAGGCATGGGCAGGAGTTGTTATAGGTGCTGTAGCAGGTATAGTATTCTATGGTTTTGTGCTATTATTCAAAGAGCATTGGAGAGTTGATGATGTATGTGATGTAATAGCAATACATGGTATGACAGGTGTATGGGGTAGTATATGTGTAGCATTATTTGCTTCTCCATCTATAACTGGTGGTGCACTAACGGGCATAGTATATGGCTCAACTGAGCTGTTGGGAGTTCAAGCCTTGGCAATAGTTGTAACTGCAGCATACGCATTCACTTTAACGTATGTAATAATGCAGATAATGAATAAGGTAACACCAATACGGCTAAAGCCTGATGAAGAGGAGAAAGGAGAAGATATAGCACTACATGGAGAGAAGGCTTATATAACTGTTTAATTATATAACTGTTTAAATTACTTAAACAGTTATACTATTATTATTTTAAATATTTTTATATTGAACTAATAATCTACCTTACTCTTTCCCCACTAACTATGTATCTAACTATCTCACCTATGTAAACAGCATGATCAGCAATTCTCTCAAGGTACCTAATGACTAATAGATTTGCTAATATACATCTAATATCTACATCCTTACTACTCTTGATCATAATGTTTAGACTCCCTTTATACAGTGAATCTACCTCATCATCCATCTCTACAAGCCTCTTTGCAAGGCTTATATCCTTGTTATTGAATGCGTTTATACTATTCGATAACATATCATTAACTATCTTAGCCATGGTTGCTATGGTGCTCTTATCACATACATCAAGGTTACCAAACTGTACTCTAACTTGGGCGATATCATAAGCATATCTAGCAAATCTAACGAAATCATATGCTATCTCAATACAAGAGCTTATATACCTAAGGTCACTTGCTAATGGTTGATACCTAATCATCAGTTCTATAGCAAGATCATTAACCTCATCCTTTAGCATAGTTAACTCCTGAGCCTTTGTGTATACGTAATTTACAACATCCTTATCCTCAAGGTAAGATTCTATAGCTACTTTAACACACTCCTGTGCAATCTTTGACATATCATGCATTAGGTTTGCAAGATTGCCTATACCAACATCAAGTAACCTTCTTAATACCATATCATTCACTGCACAATCTATATAAATGATAAATTAATAATAACCTTACCCAAACCTACCGCTTATGTAATCTTCTGTTATCTTGCTCTTAGGGTTCTCGAATACATCCCTAGTAGGACCGAACTCTATAAGCCTACCAATTAGACTATCATCTACCATCATGACCCCAACGTAATCTGAGATCCTTGCTGCCTGCTGTATGTTATGTGTTATTACTACTATGGTTAACTTGTCTTTCAGGCGTGTTATCAACTGCTCTATCTTTGCTGATGCTATTGGGTCTAACGATGCTGTAGGCTCATCCATCAATAGTACCTCTGGCTTAACTGCCAATGCTCTAGCAATACATAACCTCTGCTGCTGTCCTCCAGATAGGCTGTATGCATTGTCCTTAAGCCTATCCTTAACCTCTTCCCATAGCGCTGCTTCCCTTAATGCCCATTCCACCTGTTCATTTATGTTACCTTTGAAACCATTTATCTTAAGGCCAAAGGCTACATTCTCATATATACTCATAGGAAATGGATTTGGCTTCTGGAATACCATGCCTACAAGCCTCCTAACCTCTACAACATTATCTGTAGAGTATATATCTACACCGTTTAAGAGTACCTGTCCTTCAACCTTGGCGTTAAGCAGATCGTTCATCCTGTTGAAGCACCTTATAAGAGTACTCTTACCACAGCCAGAGGGTCCTATTATTGCGGTGACAGAGTTCCTTGGTATCTTTATATTTACATCCTTTATAGCATATTTACTACCATAGCGTACACCTAAATCCTTACTCTCTAGTATCATTTTTGAGTCCATACTCATATCTATGCTATTGCTATAATCATAATCCTCTTTTATTGTATCAGCATCTGCTTTATAAGCACCCCATAATCTAAGCCTTATCATGATGCTTAATCTAATACTTGATTTAAAATAGTTTTCCTATATTGATTATATAGATCTATTTTCCTTAATATAATTACCATAGCTATACATGATTTATTTGAGATTTCTTTATATTAACATATTAAGAATGAAAGATAATGAATAAAGGAGCTTTGATAGGAATAATAGCAGCAGTTGTAGTAGGCGTTATCATAGGAGTCTTAGGAACCACAGGTGCTTTTAATAGAGGACAACTAACAAATCCAAGTGTTACAAATACAGCAGATACAAAAGCAACCCAGCCTGTACAAGAGGTTGCTAAGCTTAATGGGACAATAGTTATAGATGGTTCTAGTACAGTCTACCCTATAACGGAGGCTATAGCAGAGGAGTTCGGTAAGGTGTATAGGGATGTTAATGTTACGGTTTCAATATCTGGCACTGGTGGAGGCTTCAAGAGGTTCGTTATCAATGAGACTGATATAAATGATGCATCAAGACAAATAACAGATAAGGAGAAGGAGGCAGCAAGTACTAACAATGTAAGATGGCTTGCTATACCTATTGCACTAGAGGGTTTAACCATAGTAGTGAATAAGAGTAACAATCTCTTACCTAATGACTGTATAAGCATAGAACAGTTAAGGGAGATCTGGAAGCCTGATAGCACTATAAAGTATTGGAGCGATATAAACCCATTATATCCAAGACAAGAGATCATACTATATGGTGCAGGTCCAGACTCTGGTACATTTGATTACTTCACAGAGCATGTTGTTGGTAAGGCTAGGGCATCACGAACAGATTACATACCTAGCGAGGATGATAATGTGCTAGTCCAAGGTGTAGCAAATGATATATACGCTTTAGGCTACATACCCCTAGCATACTCAGAGCATGCTTTGGATAGGATAAAGATACTTAAGGTATCTAATACTAACGGGGGCGAGTGTGTCTACCCTAACAATGATACAGTGACACAGGGCAAATACCCATTATCAAGACCACTCTTCATATATGTAAACTATGACAAGCTTCAGAGTAAGCCAGAGCTGAAGAGGTTCGTAGAATTCTACTTAGAGAATGCAAAGATAGCTGTTAAAAAGGTAGGGTATGTACTATTACCAGAGAGGTATTATGAAGAGGCTCTTAAAGTAATAAAGGAAGGTAGATATGGTGCTAATGATGATACTACACTGGTTAATTTGTATAAAAATATAAAGTGATTAGATATGAGTGGTAAGAGTCTTAACAACAGAAATTTTTTACCTACTAATCAAGGTGGTAAGGTAATTGATAAAATTGTAAAGTTTATACTATTAGGCGCGGCAATGTTTACCATTGCTGCAATAGCAATTATTATATACTCGTTGGCATCAGAGTCAATCCACTTCTTCCAACATATATCCCTTCTAGAGTTCCTCTTCGGTACCAGATGGGCTGCATTCTTCGATGACAAGTCATTTGGTGTATTACCATTGTTAGTAGGGACTATGCTTACTACTCTCATAGCACTAGGCTTTGCTATACCTGTAGGTATAGGCTCAGCAGTATTCTTGAGCGAGTATGCCTCTCCATCATTGAGGAAGGTAGTAAAGCCTATACTTGAGATACTTGCCGGTATACCTACCGTAGTGTATGGTTACTTTGCATTATACTTCATAACGCCAAACCTACAGACATTAATACCTGATCTATCTACATACAATGCTCTTGCTGCTGGTTTAGCAATGGGAGTTATGATAACACCAACTATAGCATCGCTTACAGAGGATGCATTCTACTCTGTACCTCAATACCTAAAAGCAGCTGGCTATGCCCTAGGGGCAAGGAAGAGCCAAGTCATAATTAAGATAGTTATACCATACACACTATCTGCTGTCTTTGCTGTAATAATACTTGCTATGGGCAGAGCTATAGGCGAGACTATGATAGTAGCTATAGCAGCAGGACTTAGACCCACTCTAACGCTTAACCCATTTGAGAGTATCATGACAATGACTGCAGCAATAGCACAGGCAGCAACAGGTGATGCACCTAGGGGGACTGTAGAGTATACATCACTCTTTGCTATAGGTATATATCTATTTGCTATAGTTGCTATACTTAATACTGTATCAAGTTACTTGAAGAGAAGGTGGGAGATAAAATATGAGTAATGTTAAAGCAGAGGTAAAGAGGGAGGATAAGAAGATATTAGCTAGTATTAAAGAGGCAGGCTTCCAAATATACGTACTTGTAGCAGTATGCGTATGCATAATGGTATTAACCATGTTACTTGTTAATGTTACATTAACTGGTATATCAAGAGTGAGCACATCACTCTTGCTAAATTATCCATCCAGTAATGTTGATGAGGCTGGTATGAGGCCTGCTATATTAGGTTCTCTATACACAGTAGGTTTAGCAATAGCTATAGCATTACCATTGGGCATAGCAACTGGGTTATATCTTAATGAGTATAGTGCAAATAGCATTGTTAATAGGGTAATACAGATAACTCTTGTTAACCTTGCAGGAGTACCATCTGTAATATTTGGTCTGGTTGCATTAAGCTTCTTATCATACACACTTGCACTTGGTAGATCAGTTATAGTAGGTTCCATAGCACTAGCATTCCTTGTTCTCCCACTCATAACAGTTACAACTATGGAGAGTGCTAGATTAGTGCCATTATCCCATAGGTTAGCAGCATATGCATTAGGAGCTAGGAAGTACCAGGTTGTATTAAAGGTTGTATTGCCGAGGATAATGCCTACAGCATTAACCAGTTCTATACTAGCAGTATCTAGGGCTATAGGAGAGGCTGCACCTATACTAGTTATAAGCGGGTTAATATTTGTAAGAAGAGACCCTGTATCGCTGTTAGATGAGTTCACAGTTATGCCATTACAGATATACAACTGGGTCTCAAGGCCACAGCTAGAGTTTAGAGAGTTATCTGCTGCTGGTATAATTGTGCTTTTGACAATACTATTTGCTTTAAACATTATTGCAGTATACCTAAGGAACAGATTACAGCAGAGAGTTATAGAGTAGTTACAATGGAATTAGGATAAAGACGTAAATACCCTTTTAACATAATTAGTAATGCGGTAGTAGGGAGGGTCGGGGTGCTAGCCGTGCCCCATACCTGAAACCGGCTATATGCAGGGACCAGTAACCGTTGGGTAAATCTATGGTGCATTGACACCTGCTTACCATGTTGGTATGAACCTACGCCACCATGGGTGGTTACAGATGGGCTCCCTATCTGAAGGGATAGGGGCACCATCGTACCGCTGAACCGGGTGAGGTCCGGGAGGGAGCAACCCTAAGGCGGGGTAACCACGCTGTGGTGTCTACGTAGGGGATCTGGCATGGTTTGAGATGGGGTCAATGCACCATGGTGGAACCAACGGGGCTACTACCGCACTTTATAATGATTATTATATTAAAGTAATCATAAGATTATTATATGAACCTTTTTATTATACTATCCTTAAGATATTTATATAAAAATAATTTATAAGGAATTATGGTAGAAGATGGTAAGGGATTAAGTATAAGCTATCACATAGCAAGATTATCAGAAGAAACGAGAAATATGCTGTTAGATATAAGGGACTTTGTACTATCATTACCTAATGTAATAGAGGATATAAGACCCCATAGGCTTGTATACTCAAAAGGATTTAATACGAGGGTATTTATGGACATAGAACCAGTGAGCAACATACTGGCACTTAACATTAGAACTGAGTCTAGAGCACCACCAACTAGGATACTCTTAAGATCAAGGAATCAACTTCAAGATATATATAGTATGGTTAAACATGCGTACGAGAATATATAATAATTCAAAATCCTATTAATAATTTAGCGCTATTATTTTTATTTTATTATTTTTATTTTTTTATTTATAGTTCATATATTTAATATAATAACTATTATTTTATTTAATATATTATATCGAATGAATTAAACTCACCCCTGTACTCTTCATAAACAACATCAACATCATCAACCCTAGCACCCGCAGGACCTATATGGCACCACTCTATGACTTGATGTACAGCATCCTCATCACCTTCAAGTACCGCCTCAACTCTACCATCCTTAAGGTTCCTAACCCATCCGTTTACATTGTACTTTCTTGCTATACTACGCATGTTCTGTCTAAAGTATACACCTTGGACCTTACCCTTTATATATACATGGGTTCTTATCTTAACCAATTCATTCTATAATATTAATAAAATTATATATAAATTACTATATTTAGCTGAAAATATATTAGTAGAAGAGCCAGTCACTAATCCATAACTAAATAAATAATAAATTAAATAAATAATAAGTCTACTCTTTTCTTCCCTCCATTTAGATATTATTTATTAATTACGTATCTAGGTCTCCTCCTTCTTCTATGAAGAGCTGTTCTATTGTAGTTGGTCTTCTTACAAGCACAACCCTACCATCTGACTTCTTCATAAGTATAGGAGGTTTAGTTTGGCAATGAAACGGCATATTAAATACTATAGAATATGCACCTACATTATAGAATATAACATACTTGTTCTCCTTTGCATCATCAAGCCTAGATACCTTTGATAGTGGAAATATATCATATGTATCGCACAGTCTTCCTACTAGATGTATTCTACTGTTGCTGTTACTATGATTACAATTTATAGCACGTGGAAATATCTCCTGAGGATACTCTTGCTTGAGTAGTGCAGCATCAAGTAGTATATGGTAGCCAGAGTCTGCTATTATGAATCTATCATTAGTATACTCTTTGATGTTAACTATTCTACTTACAAGTATAGTAGACTCTGCTGTTAGATACCTTCCACTCTCAACTATCAGCATAAACTCATTATGGTTATCTGCTATCCTGTTAAGTCTATCAACTATTGATGTCGCTATATCTTCTGGAGTTGGTACATAATCACCATACGATACTGGTGTACCTCCTCCTATATCTATTGTATTGAATGAGAACTTTGGATAGCTCTTCTTCATATTTGTTATAAATGCATCAAGTCTATCAAGTGCGTGTGTGAAGCAGGAGTAGTCTGTTATCTGTGAGCCCAAGTGGAAGTGAAAACCCTCGAACTCTATGCTATTGTATGCATTATTCATTATATACTTGATTATGTTAGTTGCACTATCCCTTGCATTTGTATTTAATGGTACACCAAACTTACCATGTCTATAAGATGCCTTAACCTCTGCCTTAACTCCTACCTCAGGATTTATCCTTATCATAGTTTTTGGTTTCACATTAAGCCTCTCTGCTGCACTTATGAGATTCATCAATCCATTGTATGAACTAACGACCACCCTTCCTACTCCAGCCTTAAGTACTTGCATATATTCGTCTTCTTCCTCAGCAACACTAGTGTATACTACATCCTCTAACCTACCATTGCATCTAGTGTAGAAGTACAACTCACCCAATGATGTTAGATCAAACATTATCTTATCATTTATAAATGCCTTTATTACAGCTGGATTAAAGTTAGCCTTTACAGAGTATGCTATCTGTCTCTTACCTTTGAATGATTTGTAGGCATCAAGAAGCTCTCTAACTTTGTTATGTAATGTATTCTCATCTATTATGTATAATGGTGTTCCAAACCTGCGTATAGCCTCACTTAGTTCATCATCGTTCATGAATCTGTTTAGGTGTATCTTATGCATCAATTGTAAGGTGTTTGCATGCTCACCCAATTCTTTGGTATTAATCTGTATAGACCTTTATTTAAAAACATTTCGTTCA
>CAZLZM010000017.1:0-15619 GCA_964563995.1 uncultured Nitrosopumilales archaeon | reverse complement strand
TAATGTGTAATAATCACATCTGTTATAATTCAATCTAATACGTAAAGTGCTAGATTAGTATATTTATTGTTTATGTTATTATATAGTTATATATAGTTAAACCATTGGTAAGGATATGCCATTTATATTAAGCATAGGAGGTTCAGATAGCAGCAGCATTGCTGGGGTTCAGATGGATATAAAGGTAGCCTTGATGCTTAATACATACTGCTTAAGCGTTATAACTGCTGTAACTGCACAGAACACGAGTAGAGTTAATTATGTAAAGCCTATGGAGGCTAGCATAGTAAAGGCTCAACTGGATACACTATTGGATGATTTTACTATAGATGCTATTAAGGTTGGCATGCTTTATACAAAGGAGAATATTGGTGTTGTTGCTGATACTTTGGATAATTACATCAGTAGTGGCTATGATAAGCCAATAGTTGTTGACCCTGTACTAGTATCAAGTACTGGTGCTAGATTACTTGAGCATGATGCTATGCATGAGTATGTTAAGAGGATCATACCATTAGCAAGTGTAGTAACACCAAACATATTGGAGGCTGAATGGTTATCATCCATTAGCATAAATAGTATGCAAGATGCTAAGATAGCAGCAGAGAAGATAGCAGGTCTAGGGGTAAAGAGCGTAATTGTAAAGGGTGGACATTTGAAGCCTTGCGATGATGATAAGAAGAATGCTACAGATATAATATTACATGAGGGCAAGATCTACAGTATGCATAGCGATAGAGTATCAAATATAGATGCTAGAGGTTTAGGCTCAATATACTCTACAGCATTAACTGTTGAACTTGCTAAAGGAAACGATCTTATAACAGCTGCAAGTATTGCAAAGAGTTTAACATATAATGCATTACTTAATAGTGTTAAAGCAGGTAAAGGGATGAATGTACCATTGCTAAGGGAAGATGCGTACTATGGTAGCAATGATCAGATAATTAAAGAACTTAGTAAGGCAGTAGATGTACTAATCTCTACACACTCAATAGGTGTACTTATACCAGAATCACAATCAAACTTTGTATTTGCTAAAGAGAATGCTAAATCAAATGCTGATGTTGCTGCTGTAGAAGGAAGGATTGTTAGAGTTGGTGATAGAGCATCTATAGCAGGTAGGATTACTTACTCTGCATCAAAGCATGTTGCTGATGCAGTATTAACAGCCATGTGCTATGATCAAAGCATTAGATCTGCCATGAACATAAGGTATGATATCAAGATACTGGATGTATGTAAAAGGCTTAACATGAGTATCTCAAGCTACGATAGGAGTAAGGAACCTATAGATGTTAAGACTAAGGAAGGCATGAGTGTAAGATGGGGTATAGATCACGCTATAAGATCATTCAACTTCATGGTGCCAGATATAATATACCATAAGGGAGATTTTGGTAAGGAACCAATGATAATAGTGTTTGGCAAGGAACCAATGCATGTTGTAGCAAAAGTTAAAGCAATATTGGATGAATTGATGATGAAGAAAGGGGAGGTTGATTAGTGTGAGTGGTATAAGCACTATAGATGCAATAGATACAGCAGTTATACTTGCTGGAGGGCTAGGTACAAGGTTACATCCATTAACATTAACATTACCTAAACCAATGCTGCCTATAGCAGATAAACCTCTCTTAGAGTATATAATAGAGTGGTTGAAGAGTTATGGGATAAAAAACATAATACTATGCACAAGTTATCTAGGTAATGTTATAGAGAGTTACTTTAATGATGGCAGTGGGTATGGTGTTAATATACTCTATGCCAAATCAAAGAGACCCTTGGGTACAGCTGGGCAGTTGAAGAGTGCTGAATATCTGATAAATAATAGTAGTAGAGAGATAAAGAGGTTTGTATGTCTATATGGGGACTCCATCTACAACTTTAACCTTGAGCATATGATACATAAGCATGTTAATACTAAAGCATTAGCAACAATAGCATTAATGTCATACAAGGTAAGACTTGATTATGGATTTATAGATGTGGATAAAGACGATAACGTTATAGCATGGAATGAGAAGCCAGAGGTTAAGGGATTGATAAATATAGGATGCTACATAATGGAGAGCGGTTTCCTAGAATTGATACCTAAAGATACTGTAGTTTCTATGAACACTGTATTTATAGATGCAATTCAGAAAGGGAAAAAGGTAACTGCACATATAGTTGGAGAGAACTCTTTTAAAGATATAGGTAGCAAAAGCTCATATGTAAAGGTTTACAGAGAATATTTAAAGAAGTTAGGAGATCTATAGGTTTTAGATTTTTATTTCTGACTCTAGAAAACCAATATCTAAGATTCAATGGAATGGATCACCTTCTCTATATCATCCCCTCTTGCTACTAGTATGGACTCATTACCATTATAAAAGTCTCTAATGGTTGCAACCTCCTTAGCATTCAATACCTTCTCATACAATCCTTTAGCACTATTATTATTGCTTGCAGTAGTTACCATAACCAGTTTTAGCCTAGCACCCCTAGCAGCTATATAATCCCTATTAAGCATCCTTAATGATTCTACTATTAACTTACTTGCTACTCCTTTGCCTCTATACATCTTACCTACTGCAATCTGCTCTAATTCTATCACAGCATTACTTCTAAACCCTCCATGCTCACTCCATAGTATATAGCCTATTACCTTACCATCTAATATTGCAGTGTAGTATATAGATATAGGTTTACTCTTAAATTTAAGAGTTATCCATCTTTTGGCTATATCGTAATCTTGCATTCCTTTAAAACTCTCAAGATATATATTTACTATAAAAGGTATATCCTCATAGAGCATCTCTCTAACTATTATATTAGAAGAATTGGTGTTAATCATAATAATCATAATAATACATTCATTTAACTACTACTTTAATATCTCATCTGTATGAAACTTTACTATATGCCTCTTCAACTCTTCCTCATTAACAAATTCTATGTTACATCTTGAGCATTGGTAGATCATATTAACATCCTTATCACTAGAAGCAGAGTTAGTTGTTATACCATAATCGTAGATACCTTTATACTCTTTATGTTCAGCAAATATACTTCCCTTACTTCTCTTCAATGTTAGTACACCACCAGCTATGGCAAGTATTATCCCAGGTAACATGCCTATATTGATGAATCCTATACCTAGTATACTTACTATGCTTATTACTATGACCATGGCACCAAATCTCCTTGATTCTTCGTACCTCTCAATTAGTATGGAGAGTAGTATAAGCATAGCACCTGTAGACACTCCTGCTATACCAGCCCTTATCAATAGAAAATTGAACCTCTCATTACCTATAGTACTCCTAATACTCTCAAGCATCTCATCTTTTGGTAATCCTATGAACAAGCCTGTAAAGAACGTTAATCCTTGGGCGATTACTATAAGTCCTGCTAAGAATACAAGTATGAACTCAGGCTTTCTCTTCCTAACAGTTATATTCATACATAGTATTATGACTTCATGCTATATAATAATTAATATTAAAATTATTACATTGATTTTTAGAGACCAATATCATCACCACTACTGCTCTTAAACTTCTTAATAGGCTTTATAGTGTATAGATGTAGACCAAAACCTATCATGGGTATGGCTCCTGCTATGAATACGTATGGAAGTAACTCAAACTCTATCAATCTATACTCTTTATTAATATTGGGTACAATATTGCTAGCATTAAGCATACCTACTATAAGTACTATTCCTTGAGCAATGATAAGCATGCTTGGAAGCCTTCTTACCATCTCCTTCCTTGCAAGTCTCCTTGCAAGGAGATATGTAACTCCTGCCAAACCAAATCCAGGCATCCCAAATAAGAACATACCTATTATCATTATCTGCCAAGGGTAGGCAAATATTCTACCTATAGTTATTGGTTGGGTAAGAACAGTATAGAATGTATTAGTATAGATAACGAACATTACATGCAACGCTAATGCTGCTATACCCATCCAAGTATCATACTTACCAGGTATACGCATATATGTTACTTACCCAAGAGTTTAATAAATGATTAACGCCTATCTTACTATTAGAATAGTCATTATAAATAGTATATTAGTATGATGTTGTTACTATATTTAAATTTAATAGCAACAATAATCATAGTATGGGTATCAAGGGTGATGCAATTAAGTGGTTAATGTATTTACTGATCTATCGGTAGTTTATGCAGGGGGCATTTTACTAAAGAATGATTCAGACAATTAATACAATTCAATGGTCAATGTTACTCACTATTGAATATAAACATTAAAACACCAGATAGTTAAAGATGTATATTTACCAAAGTCTCTACCTTTGAGACAAGACTCTAGAACCTAATGCCACATCTGTTGTATACTCTGACCTAGGGATAAGATACTTCTGTTGATTCTGGACATGCTGAACTAAGCATAACGTTTGAGTACTCTCAATGTGTAGAGGGATGTAAGAGTTATAGGTATGCATTATACTGTAAATGTACTCCCATCCAATAATGACTCAATAAAGGCCAAGCTTAACATAGGTTATATTCTAATGCTAGATGATGCTACATTATAGATATCAAAGATAGTAGATATGCTGTTGATGTAACATGCGTAATTGGTGGAGTAGCAGTAGCAAGGTTAAGCCTTAATGATAGCAATAATAATGTAGAGTATGAACTCTCTATCAATGATAGCATAACATTCAAGAATTATCCTGTAAGATTGCTAGGCAAAGAGCCTTGCCCCTGTAGCTAGTGAATGTACAAGTGGTAATCAAGCATTATCGGAGTTAGTAATATACCTATTCCTTAAAGATCAATGCAAAGGTTGTAGGTTATAAGCTATTATGCTGATATACAATAACTTGAATATCAACAGTATAGATCTGGTGATAGTTGATAGTAAATAAGAGTATAGTCAAAGATATAAAAGCTAAATGGTGATTGTACAGTTTTCATCATGGAACATTATACTTCTCAGATCTTATAAGACCTAATCATACAATTGCTATAACCATTGACACTAAATGTGCAACATTTCTCTATATAAGGGATCGCTGCTGCATTATATTATGAACCTATAAGCATTACAGCTATAGATATAGGAAGAGGTTTCTATACCTGTAATTTACTCTATCTTAAGTAAGTGACTCGGATTTTATCCGTTATCCTACTTTATCATTCTCATATTTTTATTTTACTTGTAAATTAACTAATTGGTTACCTTTTATCATATCACGCCTATAGACCTAGCAAACTCTCTTCGCATAGCATAACTTAGCCTCTCTGCAGCCTTCTCTGGTACCAAGGTTGAATTTATACCAAAGCCATACTCTAATGCAGAGCTCTCCTTTATTTTAGGATAAACTTCAATGTGCCAGTGCAGTTGCTTTCTGCTCTTCTCTGGTGATGTACGGAAGACTAAACCAAATTTTACAGAACCTAGAGTAGAGTGTAATCCAGCAAGTGTTATTTTAAGCATCAGTGCTAGATCATCTATCTCTTTTTGTGTTAACCTTATTAGTTGAGTAGAATGCTTCCTAGGTACTATCCAGAACTCATAAGAGTGTGTTGGTGCCCATGGGCAGAATGCCACGAAGTTATCAGTAACTACCAACTGCCTATCACTCTTACCCTCTACATTAACTATGCTACACAATGGACATGAACTATTATCATTAACATAATCACTTGTTGCCTCAACCTCTCGCTTTATCAATGGTGGAATCAAGGGAAGAGTTAACAGATTTAAGTGTGGGTGCCAATCACTCCTTGCTGTGTAATCCATGTATATAGCCACATATCCTACACCTCTCTGTGCATACAACCATTTAACCCTGTCCTGTAGAGCAGTTAACACATTTGCCCACTGCTCTACGCTTATAGAAGATGGTTTACAGTGCTCTCTACTAGCAACAAGTATATAATGGTATCCATATGCAGGCTCACCAGAGAATAACTTGCTATTGTAGGGCTCATTGCTTGATATACTACATAAAGGTTCACTGCTCTCAACAACTCTAACACACCAATCACTTATGTAACTATCCTCACTATCAGCTAACCTCTGCATCATGCCTTCTCTTTGAACCAAGGCAAGTACAGCAGGCTTGGTTAGGTACTCATTGCCTGGGCAGTATATGCATTTAGATGTGCTCTTATCGTTATGAGAACTGCTACCATTACAGTTAGTATCATTATAGAAGTTTACTTCGCCTTCATAATTATTAACGATTACAAACTCATCAAGTATATACTTCTTTCTAAGCTGAGCCATACCTACCTATTGCTAAACTAATAGATAACTTTTATCTAAATCTTCTCTTCAACAACTGTTAACAAATAGTAATACAATTATAAAGCAAATTAAAAGCATAAGGTATGGATGAAAGGAAGATAGGGAAGAAGATTATCTACGTATTGTTAGATGGTTTAGGTGATCTGCCACATCCCGATCTTAACTATCTTACACCTTTAGAAGCAGCATACACACCAAACCTTGATAGATTAGCAAGGCTAAGCAGGATGGGTATGGTTTACGCTGTAGGCAAGGGTATTGCTCCAGAGTCTGATATAGCAGTATTCAACATGCTAGGTTATAGGTTTAGTGAGCATGAGTACGTTGGTAGAGGCATAATAGAGGCTATAGGTGCAAACATAGATGTTAAGGACGGTGATCTTGCACTAAGGGGTAACTTTGCTACAATAGACTCCAAAGGCAACATAATAGATAGAAGAGTTGGTAGAAATCTAAGTGATGATGAGGCTAAGGAGTTAGTTAAGGCTATAAGCGATAATGTTAAACTTAGCAATGCTATATTCGATCTAGTTCATACTAAAGGACATAGAGTAGTACTACGTATAAGGTCTAATGAAAAGTTATCAGCAGATATAAGCAACACAGATCCAGCATATGAAAGGGTTAAAGGTATGGGAGTGGCAAAGAACAATACCGATAAGTTAAGATTGGTAGAGTGCAAGGCATTAAGCAATGATCCTGCTGCATTAAAGGCATCAACATTAGTTAATGAGTTCACTAGCATGACTATTAATGTACTTAAGGAGCATGATGTTAATGCTAGGAGAAGGAGTATGGGTATGCTTGAGGCCAACTGTATACTGCTAAGAGACGCAGGGAATAGATTACCAGAGGTTAAAACTGTATCGTCGATTTACGGGTTAAAGTTTGCATGTATAGTTGATATGCCTGTGGAACAAGGTATAGCAAAGGTTACAGGGATGCATATGTTCAATGCTGGTAGCATGCACGATTATGAGATTAAGGCTAATATTGCTTTAAAGGCATTGGAGCATTACGATTGTGTATATGTACATCTAAAGGGTCCTGATGAGTATGGACACGATGGGGATGCTAGGGGCAAGAAGAGGTGTATAGAGGATATAGATAGAAGGTTCTTCTCAATAATAAGCGATGCTATAAGTAAGGATATATGCATAATAGTTACTGGAGATCACTCAACACCATGCATAAAGAAGGCTCATACCTCCGATCCACTACCATTGCTTATAGCATGCAATGGTATAAAGGATGATAGACTTGCTAGATTTACAGAGCATAACGCAAGGAAGGGTAGCATAGGCTATATAATGGGGTATGATGTTCTTAATACTGCTTTAACGATTCTATCTTGATCTTTCTAATATGAATAATTAATTTTAAATCTATACAGAATATATAGCATAATAACATAATTTGCTTAATTAAGTGAAAACACATTAAGTATACTAAATAGTAGGATGATGAGTAAGAGTACCGTTTTAACACTCGTGGCTGTTATTGTACTTGTAATAATGCTAACATAATATATACCTCAAATAATCCTAAAGTTACAATAAAACTCGAGAAGAAAACCTATGTTTTAACTATGGGATGATGGATTGTTTATAGGTTAAATACTAATAACCTCATGAGTATTGAGGCGAGTCACCTGAGAGTCAAGAAGACCATTAAAGGTAAGCAGGGCATGGGTTATATGCACATGCTAGGGGTTGCATTGACACAACCCAGAACTGGGTATGATAAAGCATGATAAGCGAGCAGATAAACCCAGAAGCTCCTGACTTTAGTCTAGTGTCAACAAGCAAAAATTATATAATATGATAAGCCCTCTACAAAGATATACTTCGAGTTACTAAGATATATACCAGCATGTTATTGTCCATACTATAGTTGGAGTGACAATGGGATCTTTAATATTTTGTACCTTGTAGAAGATTCAGGTCCAAACATGGATAACCTTTGGTGCAAGCAAATACGTACAAGGTAGTGCTGAATACTAAGGAATGCAAAGTCAGAGAGAAGAACTTGTGCAACTATTTGGGATAAATAGTAACCTGCCATTGGGATGGGGACTGTAAGAAGAATAGTATAACCATGGTAGATGATAAGATAATTAAATGTTAAGCAAGCAGATTATCAATAATACATAGACATTGTAGATATGAAAGAGAATTTGGAATATGGTATTACTGTATATCGACCGTTGGATGAGCTAAATAGGATGATCATTACTTATCTAGATAAGTAATGATCAATTTTAAAAGGTTATATAGAAAACCTTGTTATCCTATTTGAGTTAAGTATGATATTAACATTCTCTATAACCTTTACAATATCTATTCCATCAATAGTCTTTATACTCTTACCGTTAAACTTAATTAATGCTCTCCTTAATATAGATAATGCAATATCGTACTCTGCCTTCTGAGCATGAACAAATGCTGCACAAACAAGTATTAAACCTTGTAGTATATCCTTCTCTTCACCACTGCTCTTCTTCCATAAGCCCTCAAGCATCTCATGGGCTTCCCAGTACCTCTCAGCATTAAATAACTCTTTAGCATGCTTTAACCTCTCCTTATCTTCTATATATATCTCTCTTATCTCAGTATAGCCTATGACCTTGCCTATTCTTGAGTTTAAAATATCCAATACATTGCTACACTCTATAGGCTTATCCATACTTACATCAAACTCTACATGCTTACTTGCAACTCTAGCGTCCCTAACATCATCGAATACACCTAACTCTGATACCTTGCTTAGCAGGAATTTTGCATCTTCAGTAGTGTAACCATTATTTGCTAACCTAACCATGTACCTTCTCTTCATTGTATATATTAGTAACCTAAGGTTTATTAAGAGTTAGTCTATGCAACTAATAGAGTGAGTGATATAGTGATAATAGAGGAGAGACATAATCCATTACTAAATAGAATAGAGGTTAAATGTGTAATCAAGGGAAAGAATGGTATGCTTAAGAGAGCAGATGCTGCAAGGATGATAGCTGAGAGGTTAAACTATGGTAATAAGTTTGTAATCCCTATATCCCTTAATGGTGAGAGTGGTAAGAAGGATATCAAAGGTGTATTTTATATATACGATGATGAGAAGATAGCAAGAATGCAGCTGCCAAGGTATATAATAGCAAGATTGACTGGAGAGAAGATTGAGAAGAAAGATAAGACTAAGAAGGGAGAAGAGAGTAAAGTAAGTAGTAGTAAGAAGAAGTAAAATGGGATGGTATTATGGGTAGAGGTAGTAATGTGCAAGTATGGAAGTACTATAGCATAGAGGATGGAAAGTTAAAGAAGAATAGGAAGGAGTGCCCTAGATGTGGTAGAGGTGTATTCATGGCAGAACATAACGATAGAGTTACATGTGGTAAATGTGGCTATACGGAGTTTAAGCGTAAAGAAGCAAAAACAGAAGGCAAGAAGCGGTAGGTAAGCAGTAAACAATCAAGAAGTATTCTATTGTAGTATATGATAAATATATTAGGACTTGTTACTTGTATTAAGTAGTTCATCTCTAACAACCTTTACCATGCCTAGAGTTATGGCAGGATAAAATGGTAAAAAGTATGCTATCTTTGCGGCATTCTTTAATATCTCTTTATAATTACTATTGTATTCTCTATACCCATCTATGAATGCTCTCATTATAATCCTTGCATTATCATAGTTTTTTGTGAAGAGCAAGGAATAGTATGAGAAGCATGCTATATCCCATGATGCATCATTTATGCTCTTAAGTGTTGTAAACTGTTCAAAGTCAGTTAAGCATATACCATCGCTCTTGCTAATCAACACATTACTTGGTTTAGTATCCCTTAACACAAATTTATTTGTATGAACCAAGGCAAGTATAGAACCATATCTGTGTATATACTCAAGCGTATCATATATAGTAGTTTTACTGTAACCCTTATCGTTCATTAATTCATCTATCATTTTACTCAATGGTATTCCATCAACATACTTGAATACCATGATCCTATTCTTGAAGGATATGCCTAGTATAGATGGTGTTCTTATATTGCTACCAAGATATCTAACCTTTCTAACACCTAAATACTCATTCCTCATCCTAATATATGGGGATACATCATAACTTCTCCTTATTCCTAGTAGCCAGAGGTTCAATGCTATCCATTTGGCTATCTTAAGATCTGTGTAACGTTTTACAACTACCCTCTCAATTCTTCCATCTTTACTACTTATGCTACATAGCATAGTAGCAGCATGCTTATCTCCCATACTAGTTAGTGTGTAACTGTAATCGCCATAGAAACCTAGACTCTCTGCTATCCTTGCTATATAATTCTTGCTATCAATAACTATACCCTCATTTACCTTAAGTAAAGAGGATGGGTACTCAAGATTTAATGGTATAGTTATGCTCTTTATCTCCTTCCTCCTCTTAAGCTTTGATCTAGCCTCAGCACTAAAGAAGTTTAACGTCTTTCTCCCAGCATATGTATGTACCAACCATGCAAACATACCTCTAAGAACCTCATTACATACAAATGTACCATTCAATCTTGGAGGCTTCAATACTCTTATGTACAAATTATTATAACTATAATCATAATTATTATTATGCACTACCAACTCCAGTATACCCTCTTTCTCTAACTCTTTCAGAGCATCTATAAAACCTCTCTTGCTTGATGCTATGTTCCTTACTGCATTGCTACCAGTGTATGTCTTTATATAACTATACACTGCATGAGGATATATCTTTGCCCTCTTCTTAAGCTTTGAGAATAGGAAATACTCTACTGGTATAACAAGTTCATCTGTTAATGCTAAAGGATTGCTGCGTATAAGTTCATCTAACTCCTCAAGTATAACTCTCTTCTTGTATATCGTCTCTACCTTCTTAAGGTAATCTATGTTGTACAATGGTTCGTATGGATTCAGTAATCTGCCTATAACAAACTCACCAAGCATTGCTCTTTCAGCATCTTTGAGCATTGCATTGGCATCAACAATAAGCACAGATGCATTTAATCTTTCATCATGCATGTAAACGTACTTGATCAAGTCCTTGTACTCCTCTAGCACTAGTAAGATATCGTAATCACTATCAGCCCTAGCGTAACCAGATACCTTTGAGCCATATGCACAACATGAGAGTATATTACTTGAGTGCTCACTTGCTAGAGTATTAACTATATTTAGTAGTTCTTGCCTCTCATCTATGCTAAGGGTATTAGCTACCCCTAGCCATTGATCCTGCTCTTCCCCATCTTCTCTTACCATACTTAACATGATTATTAGTGTTCATAAGTTCATATATCTTGCTCTTCAATACATCATCTATATGCATCTTAGCTATAGCCTCAATAGACACTCTTGCTATGTTATCCTCCATGCTGATCCTCTTACTAGGTAAGCCCTTCTCTATCCACTCCTTCATACACTTGCTCTCTAACCTAGGATCATTGAAGCCATCGTTGAACCTCTTTGCTATGAGTCTAAGCAATGATCTATCCTTGCCTAATACATGCTTTGCATCAAACAGTCTACCCATATCTGCATATATATCCTCAAATAGAGTACTTGTTATCTCATCAGATACTACATTCATGTTAATGAATCTTGTAATGAGTTCTATGTAATGTAAAAACTCATGTGCCAGAACAGCATGTATAGTGCCTTTTAAAGCATAAGCAACCAATGGTGCACTTAATTGAACTACTATTCTTAGATCATCGTTCTCTACAACAGGTATAGTTCTAGCAAAGATCAACCCGAAGTCATAGCCGTTACCTTCAACTACTGTTACACTAGGTTCAATATAGTATAAAGGGTATTTAATACCAGATGCTCTCTCAACTCTATCTATACCTTCTTTCACATACCTGTATCTATCAACTATCCTATCATAAACTCTCTTTGGTATCCTATCCTTTGCATACTCAATAATTGCTAATGGGTTCATGTTCATCTGATTTTATACCTCAGTTATATTATAAATAGCAAGGTAACATGTTCTTAACTCGATATAGAGCTCTTTGCTACCTTTACAGAATAAGGATTAAATTAGATTGTATAGATGCATAATGCATGTTCCAGTACTTTACACCAAAGCAAGCAAATAAGATGCTTGATGAGGTTAAGATGAGGTTTAACAATATAATATCTTTAAGAGATAAGGTTATCGAACTACAGGAAGAGTTGCAGAGTATAGTTGAGCACGATGCATCTTTAAGGGCATATGTACTCAAGAAACAGGAGTTGAATGCTGCTCTAGCAGATCTATACAAGGCAATAGAGGAATTAGAGTCATTAGGAGTTATAATCAAGAGTATAGATGAAGGATTGGTTGATTTCCCTGCAAAGAGGTTTGATGAAGATGTATGGTTATGCTGGAAGGTTGGTGAGGATGAGGTTAAGTTCTGGCATGGTAAGGATGAAGGTTTCATGGGTAGGAAACCATTACCAGTTAGTGATGAGACACTTGTATGATTTAAATCAAATTATAGTAAGTTTATTTTGCCTCATTTATGATTAGTATATATGAATATTAAACCATGGTTTAAGACAGTAAGGGTTAGATTCCTACTTGCATCTGTTATCTCTGTTAGCATAGGATTAACAGTAGCATTATGGAAGGGGTATGCTATTGATCCAATACATGCACTACTAACATATGCTGGGGTTATAGCATTACATGCTAGCGTAGATCTCTTGAATGACTACTGGGATTATAGGCTTGGAATAGACAAGGCTACAAGACGTACCCCATTCTCAGGGGGTACAGGTGTATTACCTGAGAATATGCTTAAGCCAGAGAGTGTATATAAGGTAGGGTTAATCATGCTTGTTATAGGTGCCATAATAGGCTTATATTTTGTAGCAGTAAGAGGCTTGATGATAGCACTAATACTAGCATTTGCTGTAGTATCAGTATATCTATACTCAACTAATATAGTTATGGTAGGATTAGGGGAGCTTTTTGTAACAGTAAAGGGTACTATGATAGTTCTAGGCACATATTATGTTCAAGTAGGAACAATAAGCATTGAACCGTTGTATGTTGGTATTATAGCAGGGATACTATCAACAACTGTACTCTTCATAAACTCATTCCCAGACTACAATGCTGATAAAGCAAGTGGTAGGAGAACGCTTGTTATAACATTAGGATTAGAAAGAGCAGCTAAAGTATTCATAGCATTCCCACTCCTAGCATATATTCTTATCATAGTTGGTGTATTGAGTAAGATAACTCCTATTTACACACTCTTATCCTTTGTAGCATTACCATATGCACTATACGCATACATAACATTACTAAAGGAGTACAATAATAGTAATATAGAACGAATAATACCAAGCATGAGTAATACTGTAAAATTCTCAAGGGTTACAGGTATTATTATAGCATTGAGTTTTGTGATGGCGCTCATATTTAGATAGCCTTAAATAAAATTAATTGGTAGAATTGATAAAAGTATGGTATGATCCAAGGTTATGCTACTAGAGATGGTACTCTAAGGTTTAGAGTGAGGCATGAGGGTAAGGACACTGCCATTGGACACTTTAAAGAATTCCAAACATTATCATTAACAAGTATAGGTATTGGTACATATCTAGGCAATGCAGACTCTACTACAGACAAGTTAGTTGTTAATGCTATAAAGAGATCAGTATCTAGTGGGGCAGTGAATGTTATTGATACAGCAATAAACTATAGATTCCAGAAGGCAGAGAGGGCTGTAGGAAGGGCGGTTAGAGAGTTGATAGAAGAGAAGATCATAAGTAGAGATGAGATATTCATAAGTACAAAGAATGGATACTTAACACATGATGCTGATATAGCCATGGACTTCTGGGAGTACATACATGAGCATCTTATAAAGAAAGGCGTTATAACAGCAAATGATATCTCATCTGATTATAATTGCATAAAGGTATCATACTTAGATGATCAGCTTAATAGAAGTATAAAGAACTTGGGTTTAGAGTGCATAGATCTTATGTATCTACATAATGTAATTGAGAGCAATATTCATGATCTTGGTAGAGATGAAACTATGAAGATGCTTAAGGAAGCATTTGAGTTCTATGAGCAGAAGAGAAGGGAAGGCATTATAAGGTATTATGGTATGGCTACATGGACATGCTTCAGGGTTATGCCTAATAGCAAAGAGTATGTTAACCTTAAGTATTTGGTAGATATGGCTAAAGAGGCATCTCTAAAGCAGAGCATGAGCAAAGATGAGCATGGATTCAGGTTTATACAACTTCCATTTAATCTCATTATGCATGAGGCTGCAACATTAAGGAACCAGAGTATTAACAGTAATGGTAGTAAGAATATTATGTATACTCCATTTGAGGTAGCAAGTATACTTGGTGTGAATGTATTTACAAGCGTACCTCTTATGCAGAAGAGACTCCTTAACTCTAACATAGTACCTACAATAGATGGGATAGAATCTAAAGCATTAAGGTGTTTACAGTTTGTAAGATCATCTCCAGCAATACCATTGGTTGGATATAAGACTCCAGAGCATGTGGAGGAGAATATAAAGATAGCAAAGGTAAAGCCATTGAGTAAGGATGAATTCAATGATATGGTGGCAAGGTTAGTAAATACCTAACCATAATTCTTAATGTTAAAATTTATAATATACTAAATTTAATTATCTGATAATAATGATTAACAGTAAAAGGATTGTAGTCTCACTGTTAACAGTTGTAAATCTACTTTTCCTAGTTATCTCATCGTTACAATTCAGTAATTATGCATATGCTCATCAACTATTCAACTCTAGTGAGTATAGGATAGCTGGTTATCTTATACAGATATCAACACAACCTGAGATGCCTGCAGTGGATACAGTAGCAAAGATACTTATTAGAGTTGCAGATAGAGATGGTAACGATATGAAGGATGTTAATGTTGGAGTAAAACTTTACAAGAATGGTGTATTATACTATACTCATCCTATCACAGTACTTAATGATGGTCACCTTGAGATTGATTATATATTCAAGGAGCCTGGGATATATATTACTGAGGTTGATGTATATGAGCATGATGGTAATGTTATAACAGCAAATTTCAACATAGGTATAGCTAAGGAGTTCGCTTACATATTCGAATCGATGGTCATATTAGGTGTTACTATGCCAGCTGCTCTAGTAGCAGGTATAATGTTATATAAAAGGAGGATAAGAGCAGCAAGTCTATCAGATACCACTAAAGAATAAAAATAATACTCACGTTTAACGGTATATAAACATCAATAGAAACGTATAGACAATGATTTATATTCATAATATATTTTGTTTGTTGTAAATGTGCAAGATAAGTTATATAGCAT
>CAZLZM010000016.1:0-15643 GCA_964563995.1 uncultured Nitrosopumilales archaeon | reverse complement strand
GTACTGTAGTTCATCTCATCTTGAAAGACGAGGTTTTTCTGCAATACTTATATAAATAACGCTTAATTATTATTAATTATCTTACTGATCTCATCTTTCCAACGCTCCATGAACTCTTGCTCGATCTCCTTATCCCTTAACTCTTCTTGCAATAGTATTGGTATACCCTCTACTATTGGATAAATTCTATTGCACCTTAAGCATATTAGCACACCCTCTATAACTTCCTCATCGGTGGATTTAAATTCTCTTAACTCCAAAGGATAGCTCTTATCTATTGGGCATGCTATTATATCTAGTATCCTTCTCTTCATAATTCAGTTTTAATTTTTTAATACTATATTAATTTATTTATATTATCATTTTTCATATTCTATATAATCTTATCTATCTCCAATGTATATTGGAGAGCCTAGTCTTGATGATAATACTATAGCATCTTTAATCCTCTCAACCAACAATGCGTCATCTATTGTAACCTTTAACTTCTCTCTACCATCTATAGCAGCAATAAAGTTACTTACCAATATATACAATTTATTTACATGCTCTTTTCTTATAATCTTAGCATTATCATTACAATGAATAATCTTCAGCTCTTGTGCTAAAGGGTTGATATCTAGTATTGTATCATCAGTGCATACTATCTTAACCCTTCTATAGTACAGTCTTTCAATAACATCTTCTTTAGAACCCTTATCTGTCTTTTCCTTCACTTCTATCTCTTCCTTCTTGACATTCATTACCCTTGCTATAATCTCTGTTACTAACTTAGATTTTGAGTATGCTAATAAAGATGCTATTAGTTCATTACCGTTTTTGCTCATGCTTATGCTAGATACATACCTTGGTAACTCCTTGAGTAAATATACAAGTGTAGTGATATCATCATGAATTATGGTTTTAAGATTCAATTGCCTCTCTTCACTATATGCTACGCTATCCTCAAATACAAATAGTATAGGATTATAACCTTTACTTGTTATAGTATGTTTAACCTCTTCTATTATTGGATTAAAATATTCTATGTAGCATGGCATTAAAGTAACTCTACCATTACTGCTATCTATCATCCTAGCTATCTCTTTACACTTATTATAATCATCCATGAGAGATTCATCTACAAGTATATGTATACTTCTTCCTTCTTCTCTCCTTATTCTTCTTCTATCATCCTTTTTAATATAATCAACTATCTCTTTAATCAATGCTAGATGTTTATTGTTATCTGTAGCAATAACTATTCCATCTATGCTAGTATCATTCATCACATCTTGTATGGATTTATAATAATAAGAAGATGATGATAATGATAAATTGTATCTTTTTGCAAACATTGCTACATTATTTTGGTCTTCGTCGTATACACATGCTAAGGCATTGAATCTATCCAGTAAATTTGCATACTTCACAGAGTTATCGTTACAGCCTATAAGGCATATCCTTGCCATATCAATTCAATTAATATTACCATACAGGTGTAACCCAGTCCTCATAAGCTTCAACCATGCCTCTAACTACCTTAGCATACATCTCCCTTATGCTCTTACATACTACACCTTCGTTACCATCTCCTATAACATGATCATCTATGCTTATAACTGGGGTTATCTCTGCTGCCGTCCCAGTTAAGAATACCTCATCAGCTATGTATAACTCGCTCCTAGGTATGTTACGTTCTACAACCTCATAACCCATATCCTTAGCAAGGGTTATAGCAGTATCCCTAGTTATACCCTCTAAAACGCAGGAGGATAAGGGTGGCGTTGCTATCTTACCCTTCCTTACAACGAATACATTCTCTCCTGGTGCTTCACTAACATAACCATTGCTATCAAGCAGTATAGCCTCATCATAACCTCTCCTCTTGCACTCTTGTGTAGCAATAACAGAGTTAAGATAGTTTGCGCCTGCCTTTGCTAATGGGGGTAGTGATGAGTCATTTATCCTACGCCATGATGATATCATGCATCTTATCCCTTTTGAGTTCAAGTACTGCCCAAACCTGAATACCATTACTGCTATATGGGTAGGAGAATCTTCTCTAACATAAAGATCTATTCCATGCATACCTACAAATGCTATAGGTCTTATATAGCATGATTCTTTAACATTGTTCTTTCTCAGCAATTCAAGTACAGCATTAACTATATCCTCAACTCTAAATCGCAAGGGTATAGAGTGTATACTTGCTGATCTGAACAATCTCCTTATATGATCCTCCAATCTAAATACATACAGATTGCTGTCTGAGATGTATGCTCTAATACCCTCTATGACACTAGTACCATAGTGTAATGCATGGGTCATCAATGGAACCTTTGCATCTTTGTAATCTATTATAGTGCCATCGAACCATACGTATGGAAACTCTTGTAGTATCATATCTCTTCTTATCCAAAGAAGATTATTACGATAATAAAAATATATTGCATATAACTATAAAGACACGTTGGAGTTAATAAGGTTAGAGAAGGGTATTAGCATAGTTAGTCCTTACCCTTGTATACTGCTAGAGGAGCATAAAACATTACTGTTCGCTGATACCCATCTAGGGTTGGAAGAGCATAGAGAAAGGCTAGGAATACATGTGCCGTATCCAATAACAGATCATATAATAGAGTGTATACTTAAGCCAGTGAAGGAACTTGGATGTAACAAAGTTATAATACTTGGTGATGTTAAGCATGAGTTTGGTAAACCTAGCAGAGATGAGTGGTACTCATTAAAGAGGTTGGTTCATCTATTACGAAAGGTAAATGCAGATCTGGAAGTTGTAAGAGGTAACCATGATAACTATATAATATACATATTGAAAGAGATTAATGTTAAACTACATGAGCCTTATCTACTTTATGATGAGCTACTGTTAACGCATGGTCATATTAATATAGATGTCAATAGCATAGCAAGTAATTACGATATTAAAGGAATAGTAATGGGTCATGAGCATCCATGCATAGTGTTAAAGGATGATATAGGTTCAAAGCATAGGTTCAAAGCATTCTTACATGGGAGCATAATGCTAAAGGATAATAAAAGAGTAAGCTTAATAATACTTCCATCTTTATCTCCATTAGCATATGGTAACCCATTAAACGAGGGTGCTATAGTAAAGAGCCCTATACTAAGGGAGTTTAACTATGCATTAGATGATCTTGTACCATACATAATAGATGTTGAGGTTACCGTTAAGAGGTTCCCAGAGATAAAGTATTTACGTTATGGTAATAGAGCTATCCTTTAGTATCGTTGAAGTAAGGTATTATCTTCCTACCAAAGAGCTCTATATTCTTGTAGTATCCCTCACCCCAGAACCTTATTATGAAATGCTGTACACCTGCCTTTATAAACCTCTCTATAGTAGGTATTATATCATCAGGTTTGCCTAAGCCTATAGCTGATCTAGCTATGCTATCTGGTATCTGCTGTGCTGCTTCACGCATCTTCTGCATAAGCTCTGGCTTTGACATGGCATACTCTGTAAAGTACTTTCTAAAATCAAAGTCCTTTGGAGGTTCCATGCCATACACCTTCAGGAGCTCTGGTTTGTAGAGGCTAACCTTCAACGCACTCCTTAACCTTAACCATGACTCCTCTGGGTCATCTGTAAAGTAAACATCGAAGTCTAGGCATCTCTCTATATTATCTTCCCTATTGTTCTCCTTGGTCTTCTCAGCTATTATACTTGAGTGATACTCATACAACTCTGGAGTATATGCTATTGGTAACCAACCATCACCATACTTTGCTGTTATCTCCAAAGTTCTTTGGGCTCCAGCAGCTATGTATATGGGTGGTCTAGGTTGCTGTATACTCTTTGCTTGTAGACAAGCATTCTTTAGAGTATAGAACTTACCCTCAAAATTAACCCTATTACTAGGTGATGACTCGAATAGTAACCTTATCACTTGCAGCTGCTCCTCTAACCTAGATACTGGTTTATCCCATGGTATGCCAAAGTCATTTATATTCTGAGCCTCTCCAGCTCCTATTCCTAGTATAGCTCTGCCTTTGGATACTCTATCAAGTGTTATAGTCTGTAATGCTACTGTGGATGGATGCCTTCTAACGGCATCTGTAACACATGTGCCTAGCATAACATTCCTTGTTAGTTGGGACGCTGCTGCAAGTAGTATCCAAGCATCATTAACTATAGCATTAGGCCATTGAGGAACATTCGTATGGTCCATGCTCCAAACAGAGTCATATCCTAGTTTATCAGCAATCATGTATGCCATAAGTTGCTGCTCCTCTCCTAGTCCTAGTCTTGCTACATTTAAACCATTTTGAATACCAAACCTTACTTTCTTATTTACCATACCAATACTTCATGAGCATGCTATTAATAAACTAATTTGCCTTATTCAGCTATAATAATTTTATATATAGGAAACAGAAATATTAAGTGATGTATAGATCAGTAACCATCCCAGTTCTAATATCTGCTATCGCTGTAATTCTCTTTATATCGTTATTGTTATTAAATAATAGTAACTTAATAATAACTCCCCAATCAAGAATAACTTCACAATCCATACAGGATTATAGCATAGTTGCTGTGGGGGACTTTGGTTGTAATAATAATACAGATAAAGTTATGACTCTAATAAACTCATTAAAACCTAATTTAATACTTGGTTTAGGGGATTACTCCTATACTACTAGCATAGATTGCTGGCTTAAAGAGCTCAATAACAATAAGATTGATACTAACAAGGTTAAACTTGCTTTAGGGAATCATGAATACGGTTCTACTAAGTGTCTTACCTATGCTAATTATTGCTTAACGGACCAAGAAAGGGACAAACTAATGAAGAGATTTAATATACCTTATGAAGGGTACTACTCATTTAATTATAACAATGCTCATATACTTGTAATGAACACAGAGGTTCCATATGCTAAGGACTCAAAACAGTATAACTTTGTTGTCAACGATCTCTCCAATACTAGTAAAAACTCTAGAATAAATTGGATAATAGTAGCATTCCATGAACCAATGTATTCCTCTCCAAGTGCACATACTGTACTGCTTGATCTTAGAAGCATATACCAACCAATATTCGATAAGTACAGTGTAGATTTGGTATTGCAAGGACATACTCATGCTTATGAGAGATCAAAACCTGTGAAGTATAACGAAGTAGTTACAGATAACTCTCTATATGTGTATAATAATCCTAATGGCGAGATATTCGTTACCATAGGTACTGGCGGCGCACCACTTTATAGGTACACTGAAAAGTTGCCTTATAGTGCAACTCAAACATCTATTCATGGAGTACTTGAGATACGCATAAGAGATAATGGTTCCTTGTTAGAGGCTAGATTCATATCCATAGATGGAAATATCTTAGATACATTTAGCATAAAGAAGAATCTAAATAAGTAACTAAACTAAATAGTATAACTTTAATTATTTTAATAAATTATAAAAATATTTATTATATCAATTCTTTAATTTTATAACTGCTCTTCCTTTTATTCCTCCATGCTCTAACTTCTCAAATGCCTCATTTACCTGTTCTAGTTTAAACTGTTCAGATATAACATTCTCAACATCTATTATACCTTTGCTTGCTAATGCTATTATCTCAGGCATGTCTATTCTAGGCTTACCTCCGTATGAGCCTATTATATGTACCCCCTTCCTTACGACAAAGTTTATCTCAAACCCAGCCTCGTTACCTTTGGATGATAAACCTACAAGCACTGCCCTACCCCCAGAGCGTACAGACCTTATAGCACTACTTATAGTATCCTTTAGTCCTATAACCTCTATAGCAGCATCAACACCTTCATCATCCGTTATATCCATTATTGCTTTTACTGGATCTTCCCTCTTTGAGTTTACAGTATACTTTGCTCCAAGCATCTTAGCATAATCTAACTTCTCATCCCTAACATCTATAGCAATAACATCTGTATTGAATACCTTACTTGCTATCTGAACAACGTTGCTACCAACTCCTCCTATACCATATACAGCAACCATCTCAGAGGGCTTCAAGTTAGCATTCTTGCATGCACCATATGCAGTCATTATTGCACAGCCTAGTATTGCTGCACTATCCATCTTTATGTTATCTGCTACTTTGAATACTGAGGTTGCTGGTATTATACAGTACTCTGCATGTGCAGCCATTGAGTACATATATACTGTATTACCATCTTTATCTACTAGCCTACTTGTACCATCGTAGTATACACCTTTAAGTCTATTGTAGTTGTAAAAGTTCTCACAGAGGTCCTCATAGCCTCTTATACATAATCTACACCTCCCACACGGGAGTATGAATGGCCCTACTACATTATCTCCTATTTGAACATTATCTACACCGTTACCTAATGCTACAACCCTTCCAGATACCTCATGCCCTAAAACTGCTGGCAATGGGAATGGTATATGCCCTCTAAGTACATGAAGGTCAGTATGGCATAGGCCTACAGCGTTAACCTCTACCATAACTTCATTGTCCTTAGGCTTAGGATCTTTTAACTCCTCTATCTGTAAGGGTTTGTCTGTTGATCTTAGAACTGCTGCTTTCACACCAATGCATACAAAGCATATATACTTAAACTTAATTCTCTATAAGAATTAATTAATCTTTATTATTTAACTGTCTTAACATCCTCCCTCTTATTATCCCTCTTATGTATTGGTATATACTCACAGCCTAATGGACCACAGTATCTACCAACATATGCTGCAGCTGGTCTATAAAGTGCTGGCTTTGGTTGTGCCTCAACGAACTTCTCCTCAATTATATGTGCACACCAACCAGAGATCCTTGCAATGGCAAATATACATGTATAGAGATCTATTGGTATACCCATGGAATAATATACAGGAGCACTGTAAAGATCAACATTAGCATATATATCAACCCCTCTCCTCTTCTTAACCTCCTCCTTTGCAACCTGTTCTAACTTGTATGTTATAGCATGCCACTTGCTGTTGTTCCTTGATGCTAACCTTCTACTCATCTCCCTTAGTATCTTAGCCCTAGGATCATCTGTCTTGTAAACAGCATGTCCTAACCCCATTATCTTCTCATTTGCATCCAATCTAGCTTTAACATACTTCTCAACATTACTCTCATCACCAATCTCAAGCAATGCCTTCATTACAGCAACATTAGCACCTCCATGCAGATCACCAGATAATGCTGCAATAGCAGCGCATACACATGCATACATATGTGCCCTAGTAGATGCAACCTGTCTAGCAGCAAATGTTGATGCATTAAAACTATGCTCTGCATGAAGTATTAAGCATATATCGAACATTCTTGCTATATCGTTCTCTGGTATCTTACCTAAGAGCATGTATAATGTGTTTGCTGCATGTGATAGATGTTCATCTGGTTCAACTATAGGTTTGTCGTTCCTTATAGCATTCCAAGCAGCAACTATGGTAGGCATCTTTGCTATTAGGCTTATACTCCTCTCAAGGTTTGCTGGCTTTGATTCATCTAAGGGATCATAATCAGCAAGCATTGCTACAGATGATATCAGTACATCCATAGGTCTAGCACTCTTTAACCTATGCTTCATAGTCTCAATAACCTCCTTAGGAAGGGATCTGTTTGACTTTAACTTTCTATCGAACTCCTCTAGCTGCTCTTTAGTAGGCAGATCACCATAGAGTAAGAGGTAACTGGTCTCCTCAAATGTTGAGTTCTTTGCTAGATCTAATATATCATATCCTCTATAGAGCAATCTACCGTTCTCACCATCTATAAGACATAACTTTGTATCTGCTATCTCTACATTCCTAAGTCCAATGTTCTTTATACTAAACACACCATTTAGTTTGAGGAGGGGATTATTAAATTATCTTTTAACATTCAATAATAAAAGAAAATAGTAATTAGTTAGTAATCTCTTATCATACTGAAAGGTTAATATAATTTTACAACGTATAATATGTAGGTAGAGCACGATGGTATGGTTATATGTAGTCACAGGTCTTATCATTATCATTATAATGCTTATACTTATCAACATTGAGAAGAGGAAGGTAAAGAGCGGTTATTACTCTGATAAATATAAGCATGTAACAGTTTATGGTAATCTTAATATATGTCTAGCCTGTGGTAACAAGTTCAGAGGCCATAAATGTCCATACTGTGGTTTTGATAACATAAATATAAATAAATAATAATATAATGATATTAATTCATTCTATTTTTTATCTTAATACGAAGATCCCTTCCGTAAGGGAGGGAACTGTATTAAAGTGAATCATGGTAAAACTGCAATGGTAAGCATGTTTGATTGCTATTTACTACTCTTTGATTTAGATTTATTTAATATTACAAAGATAACAGATGCGCTAACTACTCCTATGATATATGGTAGTATATTATTCATATACTCTACTCTTTCTGCCTCTTTAGGCATAGTATATGCAAAAGGTTTCTGTACACCCTCTTCTCCCTTGCTGGCAATAGATGCACTTCCCTCTTCTACTTTCTCTGTTTCGCCTGGTGATTTCAACGATATCTCATCCTTAGTACTAATACCTTCCATCTTCAAGTAAGATGATGATATTGTATTAAGCATAAATATTGTTGCTACTGCTAGCATTGGAGCAACTATAAGCAGTGCCTTATTCTTACCATACATACAGTAATAATTCACCTCTTTAACATATAACACTATAGATTAGAACGGTCTCTTCTTCCACAGTTTTATAGTTTCGAACCAGAATGCGGTACTTGCTATAATAGCAAATGCTATAGCATGTATATTCAACGATGGGTAATTTAATATGGTATAGGCTATAAGCAAGGATGTGAAGAATACAGCAAAGAAAGCAAGTCTAGGTATAGTATAGCCTAGTATGTTTACATACGATTCTAACATGCTTATCTCTGCTTTCTTTGTAATGTAGTATCTACCGTAATCATCCTTAGCAACTAGATTGAGTGATATAAGCTTATCAAGATGGTAACTTGCTACACTCGGGCTTGAGAAGTTAAGATCTCTTTGTACCTCTCTAACTCCTACAGGTTCGTTCCTCTTAAGCATATACAGGTATACTTGAAGTGTCTTACCCTTTAACTCCCCTTCTATATTTTCATGCATAATAGTACATATTTAAGCCCATTATATATACACAAAAATTTACTATATTTACTATAAACTTATTTACTTACTAATTACTAATTGCAGTTCTAATGCTTAGAACAGTATTACTAAAAAATGTAAACTCTGTTCAGATATAAAGTTTAACATTACGTCTACTACCATATCTATGTAGAGATGAGCATGAGCAACCAAAACAACAAGAATAACGATAGCAAGAATAGGAACAAGTATTACATGTTTGCAGGACTAAGTGTTATAGCAGTACTAACGATAGCATTAGCACTATCTACACAATTAAGCATGATACAGGATAAAGGGAGTATAGGCATGGCAGAGGCACAACAGAGTAGTGACAATGGTAACATTACAAGGGAGATATCAGTTACTGGTACAGCAAGTAAGATGATAAAGCCAGATAAAGCAATACTTAACATTGGTGTAGAGACACAAGCAAAGACAGCGTCTGAGGCAGCAAGTATTAATTCAGATATAATGAACAGGGTTGTAAACGCATTAAACACATTAGGAGTAGATAAAGAGAAGATAAGTACAAACTACTACAGCATATATCCTGTATATGAGCAGAAGCAGAGAGAGGATAGAGTATGCATACAGATATATCCTCCACCACCAGAGTGTCTAGGTCAAGTACTTGTAGGGTATAAAGCGGTTCATTCACTAACCATTACAGTAAATGCAGATGCAGACATAGGAAGGATTATAGATTCTTCCGTTGCTGCAGGAGCAAATCAGGTTTATGGGGTTAACTTCACTGTATCACAAGAGATACAGAATAGCATTGTAAATGAGCTCATAGAACAGGCTGTTATGGATGCAAAGAACAAGGCAGAGAGAGCATTGGCACCATTAGGTGAAAAAGTAGGTAGTGTTAAGAGTTTAAGCATAGGTTACTCTCCTATACCAGCATATGATGCATTGAGACAAACATCTACAGAATCTACTACAATATTCCCACAACAGCAGCAGGTATCGGTATCTGTTTATGTAACATTCCTAATAGAGTAAGACAGAAAGCAGAAGGAAACAATACCATTTATTTATTATTATTAATTAAAAATATGAAATAATTTTATATCTATATATTTGTTTATAAATTTAATTTTTAATAATATATCAAAGCTTATACTATCTTAATCAATAGGAAGATACACTGAATGATATTTTAGCATACTTTATAAGAAAGACTTTAATTTAATTTAATGCACTAATAGTAGGTAGTCGATGGATTATGATGATAAGCTTAGGTGATGCAATAACAAGTATACAGATGCAAGCGAACCCATTGTTCCCAAGTGGGAGTGAGTCACAACAATGGTGGGTATACTTGCTATGGATATTACCAATATTCATATTCATGTTGTATGGACAAAGGATACAGATGTGGATGGTTATGCAAGATGTCTCAAGATCTCTTAATAAATTAAAGAGTATGCAAGAGAAGTCTAGGGAAGAGGCTATCTCATACATAAAAAGCGTTAATCCTAACCTAACCAATCTTGAGAGGATTGATATGCTTATGGAGCATTTTACTATAACACCGGTTAATTTAGATCCTTATGGAATAGTTAACAAGATACAACACCTTATAAGGCTTAGGGATGATAGGATAAGGGCTGAGGTTAGAGCATTAGCACCTCAAGCAGATGAGGTTACAGTATCTAGATTAGAGAATGTCCTTGAGGTTGCTACAGCATTACATACACTTTACAAGGTAGTTAGACACTTTTACCTTATGGGTAAGAAGACAACAAGCATGTTCTTCCTCGTTCAGTTACAGATGATAATGCCTTTAATAATGCAGTCTGCTGAGGCACTTAGTAAGGCTATACCAGCACTTAAGAGTGGTCAGCCTATAGGTGATGGTATAGGACCTATGGTTGTAGGTAGGTTTATGCTTGATAGAGAGAAGATAGTTATAGCAAGAGATACCGTATTGAGTGAGTACGACTACAATGGTAGAAGGCTATATCTAGTTAAGGCTAAAGGACCTGGAGGAACAGTTGGAGAGCCTCATACTGCCATTGAGAAAATAGTGAATGAGATGGGTATAAGAATTGATATGATAATAATGATAGATGCTGCATTGAAGTTAGAAGGGGAGAAGAGCGGTGAGGTTGCAGAAGGTATAGGTGCTGCTATAGGAGGCATAGGCGTTGAGAGATTCCAGATAGAGGAGATAGCAACAAAACGTAATATACCACTATATGCTGTTATAATAAAGCAATCAATAATAGAAGCTATAACTACTATGAAGAAGGAGATAGCAGAGGCTGCAGAGAAGGCTAGTAGGACTGTATTTAGGATGATAGATGAGTATAGTAACCAAGGGGATAATATACTAATAATAGGTGTAGGTAATACATTAGGTGTAGGACAATGAGTGAAGATAATAGCAAGGATAAACAGCAGCATATAGTATACACAATAGAACAGTGTAAGGTATGCGGTGTTAAGAACAAGCGTACATTTAAGGTTGGGGATTACGTATACAAGGATGGTGGATCTTGCTTAAGGTGTAAAGGCAATACATTGGTTATAATGATATATGCAGAGCCTATAAATAGCAATATATAATATATAATGATATCAAATTTAATTTTAATATTTAATAGAAATATTTATTGGGTAATAATTATACTTCCTTCATTCTTTGCTATGATTGTATGCTCTGCTTGCGCAACGAACCTATTATTACCTTCTACGAGTATAGGATATGCTCTTACAATCTTCTTCTTAAGCAATACTTCTAGCATACTTCTAGCATGGTTAACCTCAAAGTTTAAATCTTTAACTATCCAACGTAATGCAAATGGTAATGTCTTAAACCTATTCCATAGTGCTTCAAGGAACTCATCGACTTCACTGTTTCCTGTCCTCTTCCTTGTTACTATAGAGAATATATTACTTATATCACCATTGTACACTATCCCAGCACCATCTGCTGTTGTTACGAATGGTTCTATTGCATAAACTTCGTTCTCTTGTAGAGTAAACGAGCCTATAGTCCATATGTTTGGTATAGATTTACCAGCATGAATCGTATACTGCTGTATGGAGTGCCCGCTAAGGTTCTGTATTGGTTTTAGACCATACGACTTTACAGTATTCTCTATAACCCTCCCTATATCACTTGCTTTAACCCCTACTCTAGCAATCTCCAATGCCTTCCTTAGTGCATATTCACAAGCCTCTACTAGTATAGAGTAATCTGCATTGTAGCATACTGTTACTGCTGTATCTGCTATACAACCATTAACATGAACTCCTATGTCTATCTTTAGTAGATCACCATCCCTAACCTCAGTCCTATCGCCTAGTTCTGCTGTGTAGTGTGCTGCTATCTCATTAAGACTTAGATTACAAGGAAATGCTGGTTCTCCTCCCTTTGCTTTTATCATACCCTCAAGACTTTCACATATCTCAAGTAGTGTATGTCCTACGTAGTACTGCTTCCTTGCATACTCTCTAACCTCTGCTGCTATCCTACCTGCTTTAATATAATCCTCTATAGCCAATAGCAAATCGTAATATTTGCGTACAAGGGATAAATAAATCTAAATCAATAAATCTAGTTTTATTTATCTTAATACGAAGGTGCTTCCGTAAGAGAGGGGATGAATAAAGAGATAATTATGCGGTCTGAATACCCAAAAGAATATGGGATAAGGCTCTAGGCTGAAATGTGGTATGGAGGCAGCAATAATTCCATAACCAACTAACCAACTAACGAATGAGTGGTTTGAAGCCACTTAATAAAAGAAGCTGCACGTACTCGGACAGAGGGTTGTCACTTGGAGCATGTATCTACTTCTACATCTTTGCTAAGACGACAAGTATTAGCAGTGAAGTGAGAAACCTCTTCCATAAGGAGAGTGTCACCAAACCACAATATATACTATAAATACTAATAAAATATTAGTCAGACTATTAGCTGTATCTATATCTAAATCTCTTAAGCTTAATGAGTTCACTATACGAACCAAAGATCGATGTATCGGTAACCTTATCTAGTGGATCCTCAGGATCATATGACTCAAAGACCCTTATATTCTTGTATAGTGTATCTCTTTGCGCAGGTATCCTACCTACGCTTCTTATAGCACTCCTTAACTCCCTAGGTCTAATTAGTTGCCCATTCTTAGCGCCTGCAGCAGTAGATATACTCTCATTTATCAACGTACCACCAAGATCATTTGCTCCAGCATTAAGCAACTCCTTTGAGAACTCTATACCCTCCTTAACCCAAGAGACTTGGATATTCTTTATGTAGTTATTTAGCATTATCCTTGCTATAGCATGCATCTTAATCACCTCCTCCCTACTTGCTCCTTGCCTTAAACCATTGACCAATCTATGCTTATACATTGGCGCCTCTTTGTATACGAAGCTTAAAGGCACGAACTCTGTAAACCCATGAGTCTCCATCTGAATATCTCTTATAAGTTTTAGATGCACTGCTCTATGTAAAGAGTTCTCAACATGCCCATACATTATAGTTGCTGTAGACGGTATCCCTAACTTATGTGCACTCTTTATAACTCTTATCCAATCCTTAACCTTTATCCTACCTGGGGATATGATGTTCCTTACCCCCTGTACTAGAATCTCAGCAGCAGTACCAGGGATGCTGTTTAACCCTGCATCATTTAATGCCTTAAGGTAATCTTCTATACTCATATTTGCCCTTAATGCACCATACATTACCTCCTCTGGCGAGAATGCATGTATATGTATATCTGGCAACTCTCTCTTAATTGCTCTGCATATATCAATGTAAAGATAGCCATCCATCTTTGGCATTAACCCTGCCTGTATGCATACCTCTGTAGCCCCAAGCCTGTATGCTTCTTTTGCTCTCCTTACTATCTCTTCTATAGGTAATAGATAACCCTCTTCCTCTCTAAAGTCCCTTGAGAATGCACAGAATCCACAACGCTTTATACATACATTTGTGAAGTTTATATTTCTATTGATCACGTATGTTACTACATCACCTACACTAACCTTCCTTAACGCATCTGCTGTTGCAATCAATGCTTTAAGTGAATCTTTACTACACTCAAATAGTTCTACAGCATCTTTCACACTTATATCCTTGAACGATAATGCCCTATTAAGAATATCAGCAACTATAGGGTCTATATCCTTATCCTTTAGCATATTATCTGCATAGCATATTGCATAACTGTCATCTCTACTATTACTGTTGTTATTATTATTGATGCTCATACTCTCAACCTAAATAATTAATAACCTTTAACAAGCCCATACTCATCCCTTAGCAGGTTAATGACATCCATAACCTTGCTCTCTAATAACTCCTCATTTATATACTCTGGATACACTGGTAGTCTTGCTCTGAGAATAAACCCATTGCCTTCTGTAACATGCTTAACATGATCTATGCTAGGCCATGGAGCCTCTGGATTAACGTAGTCTATGGTTAATGGAGATATGCCTCCCCAATCGTTTATTCCAGCATGTAGGAACTCATGGAAATCATGGTTAAGGTTTGGAGGTACCTGTATGTTCATATTAGGCATTATAAGCCTTGCCAGTGCAACTACCCTAAGCATATACTCACGTGAGGGCTTAGCATGCATAGCCATAGGTGTATCATTCTTTGGGTTAAAGTTCTGGATTATTACCTCTTGGATATGCTTATACTTATCACTCAGCTCTCTTATAACAAATAGAGAGTCTATAACCTCTTGTATGCTCTCTCCTATACCTATAAGCAAGCCTGTAGTGAATGCTATCCTTGCCTTACCAGCATTCTCTATACTTCTTATCCTAATCCTTGGGTTCTTGCTTGGGGCATGTTCATGGGGCATACCCTTTAAACATAGCCTATCACTTGCATTTTCAAGCATCAAACCAATGCTTGCATTACACTCCTTTAACATCTTAACCTCATCGTATGTCAAGTTACCTATATTTGTATGAGGTAGTATCTTAACCCTCTTAAGTACTAAAGAGCATAGATATGCTACATACTCAACAATGCTTGAGAAGCCTAGACCCTTAAGCCATGCCCTAGCCTCTGTATACCTCTGCTCTGGTCTCTCACCACTCATGAAGAGTGCTTCTGTACATCCTAGCCTCTTACCCTCTTCTGCTATTGCTATGACGTGCTCTGGTTTAAGCATTATCAGGTTACTACTATCAGGCTCTTCTCTGTATGTACAATAAGAGCAGTAATCCCTACATAAGTTTGTTACTGGTATGAATACCTTGCGTGAGTATGTGACCAGTTTACCTTTTATGCTATCTCTAAGCATCGATGCTTTAGCAAGTAGACTGCTTAATGGTAATGAAGCAATGATATAAGCCTCATCTCTACTTATTCCTTCCCTAGTAGTTAACATACTCTGTTATTATTATTGATTATACCTATTAACCTTTACTAGCATTATAAAACATTAAGCAAGAAAACCTCGCCTTTCAAGGCGGGATGAATTGCTAAATTTAAATAGAAATAACAAATAGATAGTAGTATAATGCAAGTACTAAACTACAAGTA
>CAZLZM010000015.1:0-15987 GCA_964563995.1 uncultured Nitrosopumilales archaeon | reverse complement strand
TTAGTATTTGTTAAGGGGATCAATAAAGATATAGGTTAGTCCACAAAGCAATTTTATTTAAAAATATCTGAATAAAGTATATAAACTTTATATACTCATATATCACTTGCTATATATACTTGTGCTTGAGCCTTCATTAACTTGCTTGTTTATAACCTCAGCCATGAAGTGGTTACTTACATAGACTTTAACATCTTTAACCCCTTCTATCTTCTTCAGGTTATCCCTTATATCCTGAGCAATCTTGAAGCCAAATACAGCAGGGCAGAATGGGCTTGTTAGATGCAACTCAACCTTAACATTACCATCCTTTATCTCAACGTTGTCTACAAGCTGTAACTCAATTATGGATACATTTATCTCTGGATCAACTATCTTGCTTAACTCCTCAAATATCTTAACACGCATCTGTTGTATATTGCTCATGTAATAATAAACAGATATTAATGATATTTAAATCTAAATCAAAAATTATCTATCAGAATTCTGCTTGCTTCATCTTTGAGCCACATTTGGGGCATGTACCACCTTTGAATCTATGGCCACAGTTTATACATCTATAGGTTATACCCACATTGAATGAACCCCTACCATAGTTTAGCATACGCCTATTTGCAATTATGTTAAGCAGCACAAATATAGCAAATGATAATGCTAAGCCTATTATAAGACCAAATATCCTTATTAGTATAAAACTTACAGCAGCACTTATAGCCATCCAGAGCAGCATACGAACATAATAATGCCTCATCATCAGTCTAGTATAGAGCAATCATCTTTAAATCTTTTACTACATCCCAAATTAGTGATATAAAGTAAAAACATCCAATATGTTGATAATAATTGGTTAAGGATATGATAAGCCAAAATCTTTATTTTATATCATTTATATTAGCTATGCATGAAGCATACAAACATGCATGAAAAGCATACGCCAGATGAGGAGGAAGAGGTGGAGAAGAAAGAGGAATACATCGATACAGATGTAATAAGCAAGATAATAAAGCAGTTAAAGGGTCTTGGTATAAATGCAAGTATAGCAGATGCTGCGGAAGTTAATGACGATTCATACTACAGTTACTACTTTACATCTATGCCAAGGGTAGTCACTAGCATAGGTTACATAAAAGTAGAGGGTATGAACTTTGATTATATTCAGATATTAGCCAGAGGTTAAAGATAATATAATATATAGATAGATGGTATTAAGGTTTATAAATATTTATTAAATATACATGAATACCATGGATAAAGAGAAAAGTGGAATTAGAGGTAGTAATATTCATGTGTATGGTATTCTGCCTTTCTATCAGATACATTTCATAATCAAGAGCGATGGTAAGATGTATGGAGAGTTACTACTAGCAAGGACAAGGAAGAAGGTTACAGGAGTGATAAATAAGAGGGTTGAGGATGTATGGTGGGAAGGAGGTAAGATAGTTGATAGACTCAATAATGATCCAAGGCTTAAAGAGCTACTCTTGCATGTAATAAAAGATGAAGGCGATATATTCATAGATCCTACCGATAATGCTATTAGAATATATTCTAGATTTAAAGGAGAACACGAGTTAAAGCTAAGTAAAGAGGTTATAGAGATCTTTAATCTAATAGCAGGACATGTAAAACATATGATCAAAGAATTTGAGTAAATTATAAATAATAAAGATTATATAATACATAATTCATTATGTCTTTACATAAGATTCGACAAGAAAGCCTAGAGTTTAACTCTAGCATGAATTGTGATAGTTTAAATTCTCATCTTTGAGAGTATTATTGAGCTAGTAGCTCGAATGTGCTCTGAATATCCAAAAGCAAAATGGAATAAAATAAGGTTCCAGACCAAGATGGGGTATGGTTCCAGCAAGCAGGGATAGAGCTATATGCCCATAGTAGGGGCTGCTTTGACACAGCCCAAACTTGGTATGATGAAGCCGTGAGGCTGAAAACCGAGAATCTCCCGACTTCAGTTGTAGAGAGTGTCAAATAGTTCATGCTCTCCACCAATCGAATGCAAGGAATACCACATTCTTCTCCTTTGCTCTTACTACTGCTAAAATGAACTGCTTCCTAACTGTTGTGGCAAGCCTTCCATAAAGCACTACCATAGTGGCTGTAAGCATATCACTAGGATTTACTACCTGTACAAGGTATGGAGCATGATCTATGCCTGGGCCATGCTCGTATACAGCAAAATCACAACCAAACTTTATGCCTGGAGTAACAACATAACCTTTATCCCTAAGAGCAGCAAATACTATATATTTACTATCAAAATGTGCATACTCTCTTCTGCATATTGATGTCATCTCCTTAAGTGATACTATCCTTGAGTCTTGATCTCTAGCAATATTAGAATGAGATATGTTGGTATTGCTATTACTGTCATTTTTGCTCTTAGCTATACTACGCTTAGAGTTGGTACCAATCTTCTTACTTGTATATATCTCAAGCAGACCCTGCTTTGCAAGATAGTACCCTTCTATAAGATCAAGTATTAGTGGTGCGTTGAAATCATCACCTTTTGGCTTAGGTATCCCCAAGGGTTTACCATAGAAGCCGTTCCTAAAGAGTTGCCTAGCATGCTCTATACTCCATACCACTATTCTATTCTCTATTAACTCCCCCCTTATCTTGCTATTCATACATGCCAATTACGAATATAACCAATTAATTACATATTTAATGCTAATATAGTCATATGATCTGATGCCTCTAAGCACTTATCTGCCATTCCTTCAACACCATCGAGTACATCTTTTAATAGTATAAGATCCCTTGAATCACTAAAGTTGCTTAATACCTTTATCACCAATGTCCTGTACTTATCATCTATCTGCTTTTCTAATCTCTGTACAGCTGGGCTTATCTCTATTGCTGCCATTGGATTCATACTTAATGCTCTCGCCATCTCATTAAGCTTGAATATCTCATCGAGAACAAGATCAAGGAGTGACTGTACCTCTTTATCTATACCTTTAAATATATCAGCCCTTAGCACAGATAATCTAAATACTATACCACTCATATAACCTGCTATCTCATCCATAAGGTATATAGTCTTGAGAAGTTCCTCTCTATTAACCATGAGCGAACCTATCTCATATATATCCATGGTTATCTTCCTCCTTAGATTCTCTATCTCCTCCTCTATACCCTTTATCCTTTCTATACTTGCATGCACGCCATTAATATCATTGTTAAGAAGCATATTGTATACCATAACTAGTGATCTTCCAGCATTAACTAACTTACTGCTCTCATCTTGTAGTGCTGCTAATGCCTTTCTCTTTGCTTGTACCTCAAGCTCACCGCTATACATGACTATTATATACAAATTAACTTCTTATAAATGTAACAACATTTTATCTGATTTTCATAATAAATTGTAAATTACTAATACTGTAAGACTATCTGCTAGTAGCAAAGTAAGGTTAAAATTGCTTCCCTTTTAATATCTTATCATCATGCAAGTTATAAGGAGAAGGTGGAAAAGGATACTCGCATTTGCTGCTCTATGGGTTCTTGCACTCTTTCCAATACCTGTTCTACCGTTATGGGGAGTTAATATAAATGAGCAAGCTATAACTGGTATAATGATAATAGCTATAATTATATCTATACCCATGTTCCTTTTAGCAATATTTATGAAATGAATAAGATAAAAAGAATAAAGGAAAGTAGTCAAGGGTAGTATATGCAATATCAATATAATAGTTTTATTTAATTATTGTATTGAGTAACTATTGATCTCAAAGGTTTATAAGTGATACAATGACAAAGAGTAAGGAATAGAAGTTGAAGTATATAGCAACGCTCAAGAGAATAAGGGAGAGGAAGACAGATTATAGAAAGAGGAAGGCTATACTTGTAGGTAGGCATTTATTTGCTAGTATAAGGATAAGCAATGAGAATGTTATAGTACAGATAACAAAGGCTGAAGTTAAAGGTGACAGGGTCTTAGCATCAGCACACAGTAGAGAGTTGTTAAAGTATGGGTGGAAGGGCTCAAGGAAGAATATACCAGCATGCTACCTTGTTGGTTTACTTGCAGGTAAGAAGGCTAAGGCTAAAGGTATAGACTCATGCATAATATACACTGGACTTAGGGGCTTTACTTCAAGAATAGCAGCGTGCACGAAGGGATTAATAGATGCTGGTCTGAAAGTGCCTGTAGATGACGATTCACTCCCAAGCGAAGATGTGATAATGGGCAAACATATAGTTGATTATGCAAATATACTCAAGAATGGTGATGCTAATGCATACAATGCAAAGTTCTCAGCACTCATAGCAAGAGGCCTTAAACCAGAGGATTATATAGAGCATTTTAAAGATGTTAAGGATAATATACTACGCTCGTTTGGTGATGGTGATAGCAGATGAGTGAGGTTATGGAGAGTAGTAAAGAGAAGGGGGAGGAGTGGAGACCTAGGACAAAGCTAGGAATGCTTGTTGTAAGTAAGCATATAACATCTCTAGAACAGATATTTGAGCAAGGTTATAGGCTAAGAGAACCAGAGATAGTTAAGTATCTCTTACCAGATCTTAAGAGTGAGGTAATACATGTTGGGGTTGTACAGAAGCAGACAGATGCAGGTGAGTTAACAAGGTTCAGTGCAATAGTAGCATGTGGAGATGAGCAAGGGTGGTTTGGTATAGGCAAAGGTAAGGCAGCACAGATGAGATCTGCTATAGATAAGGCAACAAGGGATGCCATGCTTAACATAATACCTGTTAAACTTGGATGCGGTAGTTGGGAGTGTAGATGTGCCATGAAGCATTCTGTACCATTCAAGGTTACAGGGAAGGGAGGTAGTGTTAGGATAGAGATAATACCAGGCCCAAGAGGGTTAGGGTTAGTTGCAGGCAGTACTATAACTACTATGCTAAGACTTGCTGGTTTGAAGGATGCATGGACAAGAACCTTTGGGTCAACTAGCACTATGTCATCAACAGCATATGCAGTATACAATGCATTAAGGAATACATACAGTCTAGGCTAGAGTATGTTAGATAGATAGATTAATTAATGGTGCAATAAAGAGAGAAAGAAGGTGTAGTGTAAATATGGCTTACCTTGTTGTAAGGCTTAGAGGTACAGTTAATACACCATACTGGGCTGAATATACCTTAAGATTGCTTAGACTAAAGAGTAGGTTTAGTGCTACTATAGTTCCAGAGAATAAAGTATATGAAGGAATGCTTAAGAAGGTAAAGGATCATGTAGCATGGTGCAAAGCAGATGCTCAGACTATAAAGTTATTGCTTGAGAAGAGAGGTAAGGTTGTAGGTGACAAAGGTATAAATGATGAAGTGCTAAGATCTTTAGGCTTCTCTAGTATTGAGGAGATTGCAGTTGCATTAGCAAATGATAGTATCAAGTTCAATGATTTAAAGTTGGTTAAACCATACTTTAGATTGGCACCGCCTAGGAGAGGTTTCAAGAAGAGTAGTAAGCATATGTACTCTAACGGAGGTATTCTTGGTAAGAATGAGAAGCTACCTGAGATGGTTGCAAGGATGATATGATCTTAGTAATGATTCATTTTATGTTAAAACTTAATCTTTTTAATACATTATCTGCATCTCTTTCACCTTGTTCAATTAACATCCTTATATGATTATAAGAAAAGTCTGCGTCCTCAAATAATCCATTATCATAACCTCTCTCCTTTCTCTCTATTCTTACCACTTGTCTTATTATTGCTCCCCTTGCAACACTAAGCCTATGGTACTCAGGCTCTATGCTCCTTATCCTATCCCTAGTACTTTCGTCTATCTGTATATTATCATATATGTACATAAGCACATCATGCATCTCTTTCAATAACCTTAGGTACCTAGATATTACTTTAGAGAGCTTAATGTTATGCTCAACCTTCTCACTGTAGAGTATATCCCTAGCCCTATGAACAACACCTAACATATCTTTAGGTAATTGCTTAACCCTTCTAGGGAATAGGTTTACCATGTAAACTATCTTATCTCTCTTAGGTGATGCATCTATAACCTCTCTTAAAGGCGTATTGCTTAGCAACGATCCATCCCAAAGGTATCTTTCATCCTTTCTAACCCATCTTATCCCATAGAAGGGGAAGCTTGTGCTTGCAAGTATATGCTCAACATCTATATCCATAGTATGGCTATCGAATACAACTGGTTTACCTTCAAGTATATCTGTTGCAGTAACTATCAACCTTGGTCTATCGTTGTCCTTAAGCAGTCTAAGATCAACGTAGTCTAGTAATAGATGCTTTAATGGTTCATTATCATATATATAAGTCCATGAGTATGGTGAGAGATTCTCCATGCTAATGGTAAACCATCTAGGTATGAATAACCTGTTCCCATAAAGAGCACTATAAACTAGCCTTAATGTATCGGTATTTAATGCTAGTGATGGTATAATTGGAGTTAGATTATAATAATTATAGCTATCATCTACTCTTAACGCAATATCATTCCAGAATCTTTGAAGTGTATCTACAGGCTCCTCCTTTGAGGCTGCTATTATACATGCATTAACTGCTCCTATACTTGTACCAGCGACTACATCAAACTTTATACCATGCTTAGCAAGAGATTTGTATACACCACACTCATATGCCCCTAGAGAACCCCCTCCCTGTAGAATTAAAACACGTTCATGATTCATATGATATGCAATGTTAAATTATTATTAAAATTTTATAATTTAAAAGTTACGCATATTTCGCAATACTTAATTAACGCTTCTTCATCTGCTAGTGTATATGGCAACTAGACTAAGAAAGGTTAGGAGGTTAAGGGGATCTAGGACCCATGGTTGGGGGCAGATAGGCCAGCATAGAGATACTGGAAAGAAGGGTAACAGGAAGGTTGGTCTACATAAGCATAAATGGACTCAAGCAGTCCTTATTGAAGGGAAGTACTTTGGTAAGCATGGATTCCATAATCCTACTAGCAAGGTTATAGAACGTTGGGTTAACCTTAGCGCCTTGGATGATCTCTTCATAAAGTATGGCAAGATAGATGATGATGGTAAGAGGTTCATAGACCTTAAAGCTCTAGGCTATGAGAAGCTCTTAGGTGCTGGAGATGTTAGTAATGCTTACAAGGTTGTAATACCTTTATATACCAACTCCGCTAAGAGTAAGATAGAAAAGGCTGGTGGTGTGATAATATCATGCTAAAACCTAGCATCCCAAGTAGTCTAAGCTTTAGGGAGATAATAAACAAGACATCAACCTATTTGCCCCAGATACCCAAACCAAAGAAGAAACTTACTCTAACCCAAAGGTTTGCTTGGAGTGGTTTAGCATTACTTGTTTACCTTATAATGGGTCAGGTTCCTTTGTATGGTGCCCCAACTAGCCCATTCGATCCATTTGCATTTGCTAGGATAATATTTGCCTCTCAACAAGGTAGTCTTATAGAACTTGGAATAGGACCTATAGTGACTGCTGGATTACTTATGCAGTTATTAAAGGGTGCAGATATATTCAAACTAGACTTCAGCAGACCTGAGGATAGAGCATTATTCACATCAGCAGTTAAACTAGTTACAATAATAGTTATAATCATAGAAGGTACTGTTTATGGATCAATGGTATACAAGACAGAGCCTAGCATATCTACAATCATAATACTACAGTTGATAGGTGCAAGTATAATAGTCATGCTCCTTGATGAGCTTGTGCAGAAGGGTTGGGGTCTTGGGAGTGGTATAAGTTTGTTTATAATGGCTGGTGTTGCTCAATCTGTACTCTGGCACATGTTTAGTCCAATAACTGCACAAGATAATCTACCATTTGGTGTTATCCCCATGCTTATACAGATGATTATAAATAATAACTTTGATATTTATCACGCATTATTCAGGATAGGTCTGTTGCCAAACCTGATAGGCTTATTTGTAACTATTGCTATAATAGCATTGTTACTATTTACACAAGGTATGAAGATAGAGATACCTCTAGTCTCAAGTAGATTTAGAGGCTTTACAGCAAGCTACCCAATAAAGTTCATGTATGTATCCAATGTACCTGTAATACTTGCATCTGCACTAATAGCCAACCTTGTATTCATGGCTCAGCTATTCTGGGCTAACTACAATCCTCTTAACTCTAGGCCAGAGTTGAACTGGATAGCCATGTTCGATCCTAGAAACCCACAGACCCCAATAGGGGGTATAGTGAGGTATCTTCTTCCTACAAGGGGTATAGATGCTACCTTACTTGAGCCTCATCACGCACTGATATACATGGGTATACTTACTGGTATGGTAGTACTCTTTGGTAGATTATGGATAGAGTTAGGAGGGTTATCTCCTAAATCTGCTGCAAGCAGTCTAATAGGTGCAGATGTACAGATACCAGGCTTCAGAAGAACAGAAGCTTCCATAGAGGCTTTACTTAAGAGGTATATACCATCTGTTACACTAATGAGTTCAATATTCCTAGGTCTGCTTGCATCTGGCAGCGATATACTTGGTGCGTTTGGTACTGGTACAGGGTTGCTGTTGATGGTTGATATACTTATAAACTACTACAACCTATTGCTGAGAGAGAAGATAGATGTGTTTATGCCAAGGTTGAGTGCTCTTCTTGGAAGGAAAGACTAAACGTGCAATAGTTGTAGGTATACCAGGAGTAGGTAAGACCACAGTGATAACTAGAACTGTAGAGGAATTGAATAATCTAGGATACAATGCTAGGCTAGTTGTATTTGGGACTGTTATGTTTGAGGAGGCTACTAAGCTAGGTGTTAAGCATAGAGATGAGATGCGTAAGATGCCTATTGAAGAGCAGAAGAGGTTACAAGAGCATGCAGCAATGAAGATAGCTAGCATGAAGGATGATATAGTGCTTATAGATACACATCTATTCATAAGCACTAGAGAAGGTTACTATCCAGGTTTACCATTATACTTGCTTAACTTATTAAAGCCTACCAACCTTGTACTTGTTGCAGCAGAGCCTAAAGAGATACTAAATAGAAGGATAAATGATAAGACTAGACAGAGAGATTTGGTTAATGAACAGGATATTGCACATGAGTTAGAGATAGCAAGGATAATGGTTGCTGCATGCTCAATACTTACTGGTGCTCCATTTGCGATAATAATGAATAGAGATGGTATGGCTGAGAATGCAGTTAAGGAGCTTGTTAACTTACTAAGCAATACAAAAGGCGTAAAATAGTAGATATGAATACAGATACATTAGTTCAGTTCATACTGTTAGTATTTGCTCAGCTCTCAATAATACCTTTGCATATGCAACTGCAGATTGCACCAAGTGGATCAGCACATCCATATGTTACTGGCATGTTAACCTCAGCTGTTCTTGTAAGCATAATTGCTGTAGCATTACAATTCCTCTATGCCTTCCTAAGGTTAAAGTTAACTGATCTACAGAAGTTAAAACGTGCAATGAAAGAGGTTAATGAGTGGAGGAAGGAGTATATGGATGCAATAAGGAAGCAGGATAAGACTAGGATAGAGAAGTTAAGGGAGAAGCAAGAGTATATGAATAGACTTAACATGGAGGTTATGCAGATGAACTTCAAACCTATGATTGTATTCATGATACCTATGCTTATAATATGGTGGGCTATACTTCCTCAGGTATTTGGTCATACAGTTGCAGTATCTCCGATATCACTCAATATATTGGGTGATTTAATGCCTATAACATGTACAAAGAGTCTTATAGTTAAGGATGTTAATAGCATATCTGATGAGCTTATAACCAAGGCAGGCGATGTTAAAGATCAAGGCATAAAGGATAGTGTAGTATATTTAGCAAAACAGGCTAAGGAGCAAGCTAACGAAGGCAAGTACATTGATGCTAAGAAGAGCATACTTGAGGCTTATAGGATACTGAACTCAAGTATAGAGAAGCCCATCAATGAGAGGGTTCCTTCATGCACTGCAGAGAATGAGGTACTGCTTTGGGCATGGTATGCAATAGCATCTATAGCATTCAGTGGCATAGTTATGAGGATCACTAAAACTGATATAAGTATCAACTAACGGTTAATATAATAATAAGTAGAATGGATTTATAAAGTTTTATATAAGTATTGCAGGAAAACCTCGTCTTTCAAGATGGGATGTATTGCTACCAAGTAAACATAAATAAATAATATACAGATCAATAACACAATAATAATATGCAACAGCTCTCTATCATCATAAGAAGGATACAGATACAGACTTTATTTAATTAAGAGTATTAAGAAGGATATAAAGTTAGTAATCCTAGATTAAAGAATGGAGATGAATATAACTCATAATCAATCTGGATTTAAGATAGTTAATAGAAACAATATATGGTTATGGCTATCAAAGATAGGATATATATAAAGATAAAACTACATAGAGAAGTAGGTAAAATCAAATCTATTAAAAGAAAGAATAGTAAATGGTATACTATCTTTACTTAGAAATATATCCTAATATTCAACATTAATGTTAAGAGGATAGCAATAGATCTAGGCATTAAGCATTTCATTGTTGATAGTAATGGTAACAAAATAGATAGACCAAAACAATTAAAGAGACTGATAAGAAGGTTAAAGTTAGTACAAAAGAAATTATCAAGGAAGATTCTAATAACTACAATAAAGCAAAGAGAATATATGATAATACAAGAAAGGATACATAGGAAGAGGTTAGATTTCTTACATAAATTATCTAAAGGATATGCTAATAAGTATGATATAATTACAGAAGAGTTGAATACTATGTTAGAGAATAAGCCATCAGATACTAATAAGCATAATAATACATTGCATAGGAATATACAGGAATCAGCATTTAAGTTTATAGATATGTTAAAGTATAAGGCTAAGTTACTGATACAGGTGGATCCAGAGAATACTAGTCAGGAATGCTATAACTGTGATATAGCTAAGAAGGAGTTGAAGGATAGAGTTCATGAATGTCCATCATGCAATATTAAGATAGATAGAGATTATAATTCAGCATTAAATATACTAAAGCGAGGATTGGAGAGACTACAGCTATCAGAACGGTATACTCCTCTTAATCTTAATATTCATCTACCCATGGGGCATGGGGAAGTAACGCCTAGAGAGACCTTGAAGTTAGTCAGGATCTATGAAACAGGAAGCCTTACCTTTCAAGGTGTGGTAGCTCACAAGAGCATGGAATAGAAGATATTCATAGGTAGGTATATAGAGCATGAATGGGCTTAAGCTTAAAGAGATGAGAACCAACACTAATAGTAATAAATCTATAGTGATCTCTGGTCTTCCTGCAGTAGGAAAGACTACTGTTGCAGAGGCTATAGCCTCAAAGTTCAATATGCGCTATTACTCTGGAGGAGATATACTTAAGGAGTTAGCCATAAGCAGAGGTTATAGGATAGCAGGTAATGATTGGTGGGATAGAGAGCAAGGAATGAGTTTTCTTGCTGAGAGGGAGAGTAATCCAGAGTTTGATAAGCAAGTTGATGAATACCTTTTAGCATTAGTTAAGAAGGGTAACGTGGTAGTAACAAGTTATACTTTGCCTTGGCTTGCATCTTATGATGATGTTGTAAAGATATACTTGAAAGGCTCAAGAGAGAAGAGAGCAGCAAGGATGGCAATAAGGGATAATCTCACATATGATGAAGCCCTGCAGATAATTGCTATAAGAGATGAGAGGAATAAAAGGTTGTACAAGAATCTGTACAATATAGATATATGTAATGATCTTACCGTATTTGACTTTGTTATAAATACAGATGGTCTTAGCGCATCTAGCGTTATAGATATAGCATGTGTTATAGTAGGGCATATTTTAAGAGTGGGAGAGTAATAGCAAAATGAATGGTACCACTTACTCTGATCAAGAGTTAGGTGATAAGATACCTCAGTTAAGTGGTTTAATAAACATAGATGATGATGTAACAGATGAGCATTATGGTTATTACCCTTTCTCTAGACCTATAGATGTATTGCTTGATTATGGTCTAGTATGTATAGATAAACCAGCAGGACCAACAAGCCATGAGATAGTAGCATGGGTTAAGAAGATACTAAACATTAGCAAAGCAGGGCATAGTGGTACCCTAGATCCTCTTGTAACTGGACTACTACCCATAGGCTTAGGAGAGACTACCAAGGCTTTGGTTACATTACTAATGGGACCAAAAGAGTACTACGCTATTGCAAGATTACATGCAGATACAAGCATTAGCAAGGTAGAGAGTGTGCTAAAAGAGTTCATAGGTGATATATATCAAAAGCCGCCACAGAGATCCTCTGTAAAGAGAGAGATTAGGGTTAGAAGAATATATGAGTTAGAGCTGTTAGAATCACATGGAAGATTACTACTGCTTAGAGTTCTATGCCAAGCAGGTACATATGTTAGAAAGTTGATATACGATATTGGTGAGGTGCTAGGTACTGGAGCAAGTATGATAGAGTTAAGAAGAACTAGAGTAAGCACTTTAAATGAGAACGATATGGTAAGGTTACATGATCTATACGATGCCTATATGCAATGGAAGGAAGAGAAAAGGGAAGATAAGATTAGATCTGCTATTAAACCAATAGAGTACGCATTAAAGCATATCAAGGCTGTAGTTGTTAGGGATAGTGCAGTAGATGCTTTATGCCATGGTGCACAGTTAGCAGTACCAGGGATAGTAAAGATATCAAAGGATATAGTTAAAGGGGATCTTGTTGGTGTATACACACTTAAAGGTGAACTGATTGCTCTTGCTGAGGCTGCTATGTCATCCAAGGAGATAGTTGAGAGTGATAAAGGTATAGCATTCTCTCTTAAGCGTGTTATAATGAAGGCTAACACGTATCCAAAGATGTGGAAAAGTAAAGGTAAGCTAGAAAGCAAGGATTAATCAGGCTCTTGGATAAACTATCCAAAGATTTAAATAATAGCATTATAACCTTCTCCTATGAATAAAACAATAACTGTTAATGAGTTCAAGATATCTTTACCTACATTGGCAGTGCTTGCAGTATTGTTTGCCTTTACAATATTTGCTGTAGGCTATGATCAAGGGCAGATATTAAGTATTGTACTTGGAGATAGTGCATACAATGGTAATTACTTACATGAGCTGTTCCATGATACAAGGCACTCACTAGGCTTTCCTTGCCATTAGTAGTTGGTTAGTGGGAACATGATACCAAATATAATAGCAGTAACCTTGCTTGCAGGATTTGCAAGTGGGCTATTGTATGGCTTACTTAACATTTTATTTGTTACGCCTTACATAGAGAAGGCTACTGAGTTAGAGGCCATAAGGAGTGGTTTTAATCTAGGCCCAGAGTACTTTGCATATAGAACATGGCAGTTACAAGGTGGCTTACTAGCAGCATTACTAGTAGGGATCGCATACTCAGCATTATATACATTAGTATATATTTTAAGTAAATCTATAGATAAAGGTGTTAAAAGAGCAGTGATGCTTGCATTGATTATATGGATGGTAATATACCTTGTACCAGCAATAAAGTACCCAGCTAATCCACCAGGTGTAGGTGAACCCGATACGATATACTATAGGCAGATCATATTTGTAACATACCTACTCGTCTCTAGTATAAGTGCCTTAGCATTAGCATTAATTAGGACTAGATTAACTAATAGCAATAATAGGATCAAAAGAGATGTAATAATTATAACAACTTACTCATTAATAATGTTTACAGCATACATACTCATGCCTAATAACCCTGATCCCATAAATACAGATAGCAGTATACTCTTAGGATTCAGGGTATCTAGTGCATTAACTGTTCTAGTGCTATGGCTAATGTTAGGATTAACATCTTCATTGTTATGGAGTAAGAGTGGATTAGTTAAGCGTAGGATATCTTTAAATTAAAAGAAAAATTTTTAATGAATTAAAGTATTATCTCTCCAGTATATAGTAAGAGAATGCTAACCAATGGATTCTTAATAACGACTAATCATGATGATAACATAATCGCTAAATGCCAAAGTATTATGAACTATAGAGCATGGAATGGTAGATGCATAGTTAGACAGCATGATAGATTAACTATATTATATTATCCTGTAGATTATAATAGTAGTAACGATGATAACAATAACGATGATCCATCACTACTACTATTAATTAATGGTTTCATACTTGACCCTACATGTATAAATGGTAACTATGCTTATGCCCAAATAAACAATGCTCAACAGAGTATAATATTCTCTAGAGATCCTTTAGGATGCAAACCACTCTACTATGATTATAGCAAAGATGGTATAAGTATTACAAGTGATAAGAGGGTGCTTACAAATCCTAAGATCGTAGAACCAGGTGTAATGTATACATACTCATTAACCTCTAATGAATTAAGGAAGCATGAATTATGCAAGTTATCATTGGATTCATCTATTACTACTGTAAGCATTAATAAAGCTGTAGAGGATGTTGCTGCACTACTAGACTCGATAGTATATGCTATATGTAGATTAAGTGATAATGTTGCTGTAGGCTTGTCTGGTGTAGATAGCATGGTAATTGCAAGTATTGCAGCAAGGTATACTGATGTTACTGCAATAACTGTATGTATGAAAGACTCCTATGATTATGAGTATACCAAAGTTAATGGATTTAAGCATTATATGCTTGTAATTGATGAGCAGGATGTCATTAAAACACTCGATTCATTAACAATGTTAGACATAGATCTAACAAATGCAATGGATGCAAGTATTGCTTGTATAGTACATATACTAGCAAGGTATGCTAGAGATAAGGGATTAAGGGTCTTAATGCTTGGTCAGTTAGCAGATGAACTCTTTGCTGGCTATGCACGCTACCTTAGATATAATAAGCATAATCATGATACTTCTATGCTTAGCAAGATACTCTTTAATGATGTAATAAATGCTGAGAAGGACCTCATTAGGGATGATTATGCCTCATGCAGTTACACAATGCTAGCATTACCGTATGCAGTATACTCACTTGCACAGTATGTTATAAATACTCCAGTAGAGTTCAAGATAGCCCAAGGGGTAATGAAGCTACTGCTTAGAAAGGTTGCTGAGAAGATAGGTATAGATAAAGGTATAGCTTATAAAGAAAAGAAGGCTATTCAGTTCAGTAGTGGTATATACAAGGTTGTTAAGAAGATGATCAAGGATAAGTACAGATAAATTAAATAATAAATAAATAGCATAATACATTATTCTAGCATCGATATGCTTGAGGGTAAGTATATAAGATATGTAGATGGTAAGGGTAACATGTTAAGCAGTAGAAGCGAATATTCTATAGCAAAGTTACTTAACTTCTTAAATATAGATTATGAGTACAATTCAAGGCTTTTAGAAGATCCAAGTATTAGCATAGACTTCAAGACAAAGTACGGATACGTTGAGGTTATAGATAGCAAGGATGATCTAGAGAAGTTAAAGAGGATCAAAGATCTAGAACTAAAAGATATAAAGATAATAGGTATAGGTAAAGGTATAGTAACTGGTAGTATGGATGAACTAGATTCTATATTTATATACAAGGATCATGATTATGCAAGCCTAGTCTTTGAAGACCCTTCGCTCTCATTCGATTATGCTCATATATTACCATTGGTCAATAAATGCTCAGTATTACATGGACATACAGCAAGTGTTGTAGTTGAGTTAATGGGTAGTAAGAAGAATGGTATGGTTATAGACTTTGGTGAAGCAAAGAAGCTTATAAAAGGTGCGTTATCAGAACTAGATCATAAGTTCTTTATAAATAAGAGGTATTTGATAGAGGAGGATGATAAACATTACAGAGTTAGTTTCGATGGACCAAATGGTATGTTCGATCTTAAGGTACCTAAGCATACCACATTCATGCTAGATGGGGAAGCAACAGCGGAGAATTTAGCAAAGATCATAATCGAACTAATAGCAGATAGAATTCCTAACAACATAGATGCTATAGGTGTATACATATATGAAGGGGTAAGTAAGAGTGCGCATATAGTATCTAGGATAAGATGATG
>CAZLZM010000014.1:15649-16001 GCA_964563995.1 uncultured Nitrosopumilales archaeon | reverse complement strand
TGGCTAGAGGTGCATCATTGACAGGATTTATGGTTATTGTTACTGTAGCGATATTTGATTGCAAGCCATTGGAATCTATCGCCCTATATGTGAAGGTATCAGTACCATAATAGTTTTGATTTGGTGTATAGGTTACAGTACCATTACTAGCATCAAAGTTGGTTAGTGAGCCATTAATTGGTGTATTAACTATCTCAAATGTTATAGTATCACCATCTGGATCACTGGCAATTAATGTAATATTTACAGGAACGTCCTCATCTGTTGTTATTAAGAGATCCTCTGCTGTTGGAGGTTTATTTACTGCATTAACCTGTATAGTAACAGTAGCCTCATTTGAATAGGCATTGTT
>CAZLZM010000014.1:0-15549 GCA_964563995.1 uncultured Nitrosopumilales archaeon | reverse complement strand
TTGCCCTATATGTGAAGGAGTCAGTACCTATGAAGCCTGGATTTGGTGTGTATGTGAAGGAACCATCTTCTTGTAGTGTTAGTGTACCATTGCTTGGATTAGTTACAAGTTCAGCAAATATTGTATTGCCATCAGGATCGCTATCATTGCTCAATACACCTGGAGCAGGAACAGTTAATGGAGTATCCTCATCTGTAGTATAAGAATCATTAACTGCTTGAGGAGGATTATTTGTATTTACTGCATTAACCTGTATAGTAACAGTAGCCTCATTTGAATAGGCATTGTTGTTATCCCTTGCCCTATATGTGAAGGAGTCAGTACCTATGAAGCCTGGATTTGGTGTGTATGTAACTTGAGCACTCCTAGCATCTATTTGTGTTATAGTGCTTAGTGTACCATTACTAGGAGGAGTAACTATCTCAAATGTTAAGATCTCATAGTTATCTGGATCAGTAGCAGTTAATGTTACATCTATACTAGTATTCTCGTTTGTACTTACATTCTTGGTATCTGCTTGAGGAGGTGTAAAAGTTGCACTCATAAGTAATCCATCACTAGCAAATACACCATTGCTATATGCCTCACTAACCTCCTGCTCTGTTAATACTCTGTTGTATACTCTAACTTCATCTATATCGCCTATGAAGTATCTTCTATTATCATTAGAATCCTTACCTATCACCAATGAAGTATTACTAGTATGAGGAGTAGCAGCAGTAGTATTACTCCTTGTAGCAACTAGAGAACCATCTACATATAGCCTTAGTGTAGAGCCATCATATGTTAGTACTGCATAATGCCAGTTACCATCATTGTATGTATTTGGGGAAGTGACAAAGTAATCTTTACCATTAGCATCCTCAAACCCTGCCTGTACTTTGCCTCTAACACCTTGGTTAGATCCTGTTAACCATATACCATAGTTCTGCTGTGGAGTACCAGGAGTATCACTCTGGAATCCTCCCTTGTTTACTATCATTGCTACCAGTGAGTTGTTATTCATGGTTGTTCTGAACCATGCTGATACTGTAAAGTTTGTTGTTAACCTTAGCTCTTGCTTATCAGGTATGCTTACAAAGTTAGAGCCATTAGCAGTGAAGTATGGAGCATAGTTGTAAGGGCTACCCCCACCACTTTGTGCCATAGCATGATAATTATTATTATTCTGCAGAAGCAGTAAACCAGTACCCTGAAATAGAAGTATGGTTGCTAGGGTAATAGCAGTACCCCTATACCTATTCATCATAACATGATAACTGACTGATAGATGATTATAAAGTTTTTGTAACTTATATTATGTAATTCAAATTATGTAACATAGTACATTTTTATTCTTCAATTAATTATATAATTAGGGAAAAATATGATATTTAACCCTGTTTAAGTTAATTGCTTACTTTAGATACTTGTTATAGAATAACCAACTAGCAATAGCAGATGAGCCTATTAGTCCTATAACCCCTATGCTAGACTCTGGGAGCACGTTGAAGCTTACATAGAAGAACTGCCAGAACGCCTTGTTAATTTCATCCATCTCTCCTGGTTCTACACACTCACACTCTCCACTCCAGAACTGGCAGAATACCATGTACTTGCCATGCATAATACTAGCATTAAAGTCATCTGGGAACACAACTGTAAGAGAGTTATCTGGTATACCGTTATTGTTAAAATCCCCAACGCTAAATGTTGAGCCTATAGCATAGGAGTTGCCTGCTGGATCTTCTATCTCTAGCACACCATTAACACCTGCAGGATGTGCTGGTTCATTGAAGCATGTTATTGTAACTCTCTCGCTAGCATGTATGTTGCTAGGCGTGACTATTATATCCTGCTCAAACGGCGCTGCATATATCTCATTTACTGTAATACCCAATACTACTACTAGCACTACAGTTGCAAGCGAAGCATGGTTCATTAATAGAATATATTAGAGCCAAGTATATAGAGGTAGCGTTTACTTTATATATACAAATATTATAGCATTGCTATGGATAAGATTCAAGTAAGTATATCAAAGGGACTTTATGAAGAGATTAAGAAGAGGTTTTCATGCAAAGATAGCAAGTTTAGCAGTATAGATGAGTATATCGAGTATCTACTCTTGTATGCAATGAATAATATTAGTGATGAACAGAAATTAGCAAAGTCTATAGATGAAGAGGAAGAAGAATTAAAGGAAAGGTTAAAGAGGTTAGGTTATATTTGATGCTAAGTATATCCGACCAACCTTAAATTCACTATACTCACTTGCTAGTCAGTGCATTAACAAGTAGCAAGAGAGAAGATTTAAAGAATTCTATTGCTTTACTCTCATCATTGATTGTTAAAGTTCTTATCAATGCTGGTAAATCATCCTTTACAATAGTGAACCCTTCTAACTTCTTTATAATACTATTGAAGAGGTTCTCTGTTCTTATTGCTATACTTTTATCTACTCTACCCTTGGGGTCTGTGAAACATAAGGCTAAGCACTTCTTTGCTCTTCCATTATCATCCATTATAAAGCCTAGGAGTATTCCTACCTGCATATCCTTGCCAATATTTATGTAGAAGTACTTCCCCTTCATATGCTTTGACTTTTCGTCCCATATTATAACATTGCCTACATTCTCCTTTATAAGATCCTCTATAGAGTATAAGAGCATACTAATGTCAACGTTAGTATTATTTACCATATTATTCATATCGTTGTTAATCATATTAACCTTCTTTAGCCATTGTCCTCCTGTCTTCTTATTTTTATTCTTTTACTGCTAATGTAGTTATGTAACCTAGTTGATGTAACCTATTCATTATTGCATCAACACACTCTTCTATATTCTGCTTATCTGTATCTACTGTAACCTCTGGGTTTAGAGGCTCTTCATAAGGATCCTGTATGCCAGTCATATCTTGTATCTCGCCATTCAATGCCTTCCTGTATAGACCTTTTGGATCCCTCTTTATGCATGTGTTTATAGAGCATTTAACATAGACCTCAACAAAGTCTTTGAGTTCTTCCCTGGCATATGCTCTAAATGCTCTATAAGGAGAGATTAAAGATACTATAGCTATTATACCATTCCTTGTCAGTAACTTACTTATGTACACAACTCTTCTAGCATGTAACTCTCTATCCTGTTTACTAAAGCCTAGATCTGGGCTAAGGTTCCTTCTTACCTCATCGCCATCTAGGAGTTCTGCTCTATAGCCCAGATTTATAAGCCTATGCTGTAATGTTCTACCTATGGTTGTCTTACCAGAGCCTGATAATCCTGTTAGCCAGACTGTAAAGCCTTTCATACAATAGCCATTTACTTATGGACTCTTATATACTTATAAGTAAGATAAGTTATATAGTATAGGTTATATAATTGCTCTTATTATCTTCTTTAATTAAGGTACTGAAGTGTTCATGGTATATAATAGATTTACCTTAGATAGGCTAGGTTTGGGTTGGTGTTGAACAAGCGATTTGATATTATTTGGCTGTTGAGAGATACTTCAGATACCTTAAGGACTAGTATTCACTATAACAACAAGTTAAGCACAACAGATTATAATAAGGTATAAGGAATCTAAATAGGCTATTCCTTAACCTATTCTCTTTATATAATATATTATTGAAGAATAATCATAGAATGTACAGACTATAAGAAGAGAGTATTTATAATCTTACACTCTTCTCAACTCTCTATCCATTATCACCAGATAAGAGTGGCTCGTAATAATGCTCAATTTACATCTTGATATTAAGAAGGATAATTTGACAATATAACAAGTACTTTCTGGAGTAAGTTCTTGATACTGCCATGAGATTAGAGATTAATACACATGAGCATCACTTTCAAATATTGTTGCTTAGCAGCACTAAAGTTATATAGAATATGATAGTTAGACAAGATGCAATTTCTGCTTTTAACATAGTCAAGTAAAAATATATTTATGACAAGTCATGATAGGTTATCAGTGACATTAAACCCAACTTATGGGATACATAGAGTAGAGTATTATACTACAGATAGGCTCAATAATAGTAATAATGTAGATTCAATAAATGTAGTAGTAGCCAAAACCTTCAACGTCAAGAATTATGGAGCGAGAGGAGATGGAGTAACAGATGATACACAGGCAATCAGAAACGCTATAGAGGCAGCAAGGCAATGGAGCATAGCAAACAATAACAATCAACTGGTTGCGGTATACTTCCCTACTGGCATATACCTAACAGGTCAACTAGTCATTCACTCAAATATGGCATTCATAGGTGATGGTAGAAGTAGAACAATACTGAAGAGGTATGTGCCTATACCATACTACTTCAAACCATTCCCCTATGCAGATACCAACAGTATGAATGACCCTACTGGAGTCTTTGGTTATCCTCCTGTACCACAGAGTATATCCTCTGGTCATATCTCATTATACTACAGACCATTCATAAAGAATTATAATATAATGAGTGGGAACACCAATATAATCTTAAAAGGCTTAACTATAGATGGGAATGGTTATAAGTTTGAACCAGATACTGTAGAGTCAGGGAGTTCAGTTATACATAATGTACTATTACAAAGGGTGAATGGGGCATATATAGAGGATTTAGCAGTAAATGATGCACATAACTTTCACTTCCATACTAGAATGTCTAGCAATATAACCATAAAGAGTCTGTATATAAATGGGAATGCATCTGGAAAGTGGGGTACAACTGAAGTTATAAGTGGAAGGAGTATAACACATACTCCAATATATCAGGATGGCTTCCATGCAAAGGGTTGCAATGACATCAATGCGGATTATATACATACGATATTTTCAGGCGATGATGCTATAACAGTAAACTCTGCTGTTATAACATCTACCCTACATGTGCCATCTTACAATGTATATATAAAGACTGCAATAGTAAACTCAAGATTAGCCTCTGGTATGAGCCTGCATACTCATGGTCAAAAGGATGTCTATAACATAAGGGTGGATGAACTGATAGTTAATGGATACGGTGGTGATTCATGGGATTCTACTGCCCTAAGGATAATGCATTGGCATAATGATGCTACAGGGAATACTGGTACTCCTAGAGATATTACTATAGGAAGGATGGTAATCAGATCACTTGGTTATGTAGAGAAGGACTCAGTACCATTCATCCATATTTATAGAGGTAATAATGTAGACCCGTCTATCAGACCTAGAAACATAACTATAGGAGAAGTTATCTTAATGCTTGATGGTAGTAGAGAAGCAGTAAACTCAAGCCCAATAGCCTTCTTCAATAGAAGAGGGATCAGATTAGCAGATTGTGAGAATGTACAGATAAACAGGATCAGATTAGAGAAGATGCCAGCACCTAGAGGAAGTGCTGTTGTTACATACGATATGATAATAGAGAATTCAAGATTTGTAACAGTCAAAGATACAATAATAAGAAAGATGGTAGGCGGAAGTTATACACATATACGAATAAACAATAGTCAGAACTGTACACTTGATGGAATAAACATACCAAAGATAGATACCAATAATGATGGCATACCTGATAGTAACCAAGGTGGGCTAGGTCTGAGTATAACTGGTGCAAGTCAGTATCTTACTGTAACTGGTGCATTTGCTACCACTACCCTCTATAGATACGATGATACTACTGCTATACAGTATCAGAACACTAACTTAATAAATATACAGAGGGTATAAGTTATTTTATTTGATTTGTTGCATAACTGCTTAGCAAGGTATACCCTAACTTACCATATAGGCAGTGTGAAGGTATACTAAGAGCATTGAAGAATAAGTTATCATTCTCAGTACCAGATTATACTACCATATATAGAAGGGCAATGGCTCTTAACATACAGATAGATGATGGTAAGAGTATATAGGCATAGACAATAATAATAATGAAGATGATGGAGGAGATATCATCATTGCTGTAGATAATATGAATAGAGGTAGTAACAAATAGAGGTGAATGGGTGAGGCATAAGTGGAATATAAGGCATGATTATCTAAAGCATGTAGCAGTAGATATTAAAAGCAAGAGGATATTGATTAGATGTTACTACTACAGAAGAGGTACATACTACTAGGAGGCTAATAAGGCTAGTAAGCAGTGTATTGAAGCATAATAAGGTGAAGAGGGTATTAGCAGATAGGACATATGATAGCATATAACTTAGTTCCTTGCTGATAATGCAAGAACCTGCTATAAGGGTAATAAAGAAGTGTGAACTTAGAGCAACATGACTATGAAAGATGAAAGAGTACAGCAGTATGGCTATAGATGTATAGCAGAAGTAGAGTTAGCATTCTCTTTCATTAATATGATGTTTGATGGTGAGCATGTTATTGCTAGAGTATATCAAAGGTTAAAGAGTTATGGATATCATTCTATAATTAACCAATGAAGTAGTTATGCAACAAAACAATTCAACAAAAGTATTAATCTATATAGGCCTGTGAAGAAGATACCAAGGGCTTGTCAAGATACCAATTTTAACTCTTGGTACAATTGCGTAGTCTGACTAACAGATCTACTGAGGATAGCGTATTTAGGTTTATCTTGACAATCTCAAGCAAGATAAGATATTTATTGATATATAAATGAATAGCTATCGGTATATAGTAAATTAGCTTTACCAATATTTGTCTTTATTTCTTCTTTTAATAATAAGGCGTCGTAATAAGAAATATACGATAAACCCCCAGCTGAATATCTATAAACGAAGAAATCCTTCATAATCAATATTAATCGATTAGGATTGTAAACAAAAAATCTTTCATCGATTTCTCTTGGTAATTTTTCTATTTTATGTAGTTGTGAGGAGGGTAATAATGTTGTGAGCAATTCTGTATCATCACTATATATATTAACAATATTTGAATAATTTATTTTTTTAACAAATTCATTAATATATATTTTAGTAGGATGTTCGCCTATAGTTAGTGGATTTAAATCGCTATAAAGATGCGATGGGATTATAGAGTGGCTAAATATTCCTATAAAAGAAATTATTGTCACAAATGGTAAAATAATGTAAGTAATGATCAGTTTTAAACTATTGTTTATATTATATATTTGTAGATAAAAGAACGAAAGAGAAACTATTGAAAAAGGAATGAATAAGACAATAACTCTTGTTGGTTCAAGATTTATTACAAAGTTAAATAATGTTAAGAATATAATAATAAATGTAAACGAAAATACAAATTTTATGAACGATGATGGATGACGCTTATAATATTTATAAATACAATAAAGGCCTATTATTAATGGAATATAAATAAGAAACATTTTAGCACGTAAAAACAAAATTAATGGCATTGATGTCAATTCAGGAGGAAACGTTGGTACCCACCTCTCTATAGTAGGGCGTATAGAAATAATTTTATTAAAATTCGTCATTTCAAAAATTATATTTGAATAATTTATCCACCATATTATTAATATTATTGTAGAAAACAGTAAGCATGTAATATAAAAATTATTATTAATAGAATTGTCAGATTTAGTTTGTTTTCCCGAAATTTTTATATGTGTACTAAAAAAGTATAATAGAAATCCACTTATAATAATTATAGAGCTCCAATGGTGTGATAGTACTATAGCAATAAACAACAATAATATCGCTGCTGTAAAATGATATGATGGCCTATTACTATGATTCCTTAGTAAAAGGAACATTATCATACTAGTAAAACTCCATCCTAAAGTATTACGTATAAGCTGAAGACTCCAATATATAGTATCAGGCATAGTAGCATAAAATATTGAAGCTATATATACAAATTCTAGGGGTAGTGCTAATTTAACATGTAATAATCGAATAATAAGGAAAGTAAATATGAACGGAATTAAAGGTATATATAGGGTATTCAAAATATGAGCCAATAAAGGGTTCATACCTGTAACCATAATGAACAGATATTCGAGTGTATGTAAGAGTGGCCATGCAGAATACCCTTCTAGTGGTGAAACACCTCCTTTAAAATCTGATAGAATAGAAATCTCTTTATTATCTAAAAAGGTTCTTACTACTGCAAAGTCCCAATATGTATCAATAAATGGTAATATTCTAAATTCAGTACCCACAAAGAATATTAATCGTAATGTAAAAAATAATATTAATGAAGTGATAAGGATATGTTGAGTACTTCTAAACTTAGAAATTGATAGTAATACTGTTAAAGCTATTGCACAGAGTATATAAAGTTGAAATGATTTAAAAAGATAAAGTGTCAAAAGTAAGAATGAAGCTAAAATTGTATACGAAATTAATAAAATCTTAATAGAACTGATGGTCATTTCTATTTCAATGCCTTCCTGTATAGACCTTTTGGATCCCTCTTTATGCATGTGTTTATAGAGCATTTAACATAGACCTCAACAAAGTCTTTGAGTTCTTCCCTGGCATATGCTCTAAATGCTCTATAAGGAGAGATTAAAGATACTATAGCTATTATACCATTCCTTGTCAGTAACTTACTTATGTACACAACTCTTCTAGCATGTAACTCTCTATCCTGTTTACTAAAGCCTAGATCTGGGCTAAGGTTCCTTCTTACCTCATCGCCATCTAGGAGTTCTGCTCTATAGCCCAGATTTATAAGCCTATGCTGTAATGTTCTACCTATGGTTGTCTTACCAGAGCCTGATAATCCTGTTAGCCAGACTGTAAAGCCTTTCATACAATAGCCATTTACTTATGGGATCAAGCTATATATAAATCCAGGTATTTCGTCTGGTTTAACAAAAGTTGCATAATCTTCTTGCTTTATAGGAAAACCTTTGACATTATTTATAGGTACCAAGTCATGAGCAACAAAACTATCAAACGATTTTATTTGTGCTAAATATAAGCCTAAGATGCTTGAAACTAATAATATTATAAATAGACCAATATAATATAACTTTTCTGATAATTGTATACTATCTTGCATCCTAATCTTATGCAATACGTTTATTATAATTCTTTCAGTAAATAATCGAGTAATCGCTCGCATGCCTTCCCATCATCATAGTAATGAAATTTACGTTTAAACGTCTTATATTTTTCTCTGTACGAATCGTCCATTCCTATAATGTCTATTCGCTTTATTACCTCTAGCAATTCTTTTTCATTAGTAGCAAATGGACCTGGTAACTCTTCAAAATAATCGTAATTTAAACTTCTACACTTTTCAGTATAAAGATTTATATCGTATGGATAAAATATTATTGGTCTATCTAGTAATGGAAAATCAAATAGAATGCTTGAGTAATCGGTAATTAATATATCTACATGAGGCAATAAGTCTTGTACATCAATTACAATAGCAGAAATATCAATTATATTAGATAGATGAGATTCATTAATACTATTCAGTAAGAAATTATCGTAAGGATGTCTTTTAATGAGCATTATGAAATTGTTAAATTTTAGATACTCATTAAGTACATTAAGGAAATCATTAGAGAATGGTTGTAATGTGGGATTCTCCCTGAATGTTGGACAGTATAATATAACTTTTGAAAAGTTATATAAATGAAGTTTCTCTCTATAATCTTCGTATAATAGCTCTTTATTATAGAATACATCGTTGCGAGGATAACCAATTATTTTGACATTTTCATTATTAAATGCTGATATGAATATCCTTCGTGTATCTTCCGATGTAGCCAAAATGAGTTTATAATTTCTATCGGTTAACCTCGAGAAATAATTAATTATTCTCATATATAATGGGGCCTTCTGCTCAGCCGTAGGCGTAATATCTTTTAATGCTATTCCATGCCATGTCTGTATCATGTTAAATTTTCCAAATAGAAAATAAAAATACGAGATATCTATAGGACCATGTGTCAGTAGAAGATATCTAGCACGTAATATATGTATGAATGCATCTAATGTGTATATATAGAGTACAGGTAATTGTCTATTAACTAATAATCTATAGATGCATTTATTATGAGTAATCCAATATATCTTAAAATTATTTCTAGCTTTAGAAAGGCAATATAAATAAAAGGTTTTTGTATTACCTGCAAATGTATTATATGAACCTAATAGTATTAAATTTCTATCTTTTGGTATGATATAAGATAGAATAGTAAGCATAAAATTAAGAATCATACCTAATCCCAACAAAAGCAATCTTATTTTGTTCATTAGCATCCTTCTTAAATTATTGGCATCTCACACCTTCTAATAGTTGTTCGAATATCGATTGAGTCCTTTCTATAGCTATTTCCCAATCAAACTCTAATGCCCTTTCTCTACTCTTTAGAGAATACTCCTTTAATAATTCTGATTTACTTAATAATTCTGTGATCTTTGCTGCTAATGCACTACTATTTTTAGGTTCTACTAGAAAGCCATTTATACCATCTTTAACATAATATGGTATGCCACCAACTCTACTAGCAATAACTGGTATGCCACAAGCATTTGCTTCTAATGACACAATTGGAAATGACTCTGCATCTGTAGTGCTAGGTACTATAAGTAGAGTCGATTCTTGATATGCTTTTATAAGATCATCTTCGCTTAATCTTCCTCTGAATATGACATTTTTATCTATCTGTTTAATTCTGCATATATGCATGAGCTCTTGTCTCAAGGGCCCGTCGCCTATTATAGTAAGTATTGTATCTGGATGTCTTTTTATTACAGTAGGCATAGCATCAAGCAATACCCTTACACCCTTCCATTCGTATGAAGGATTTAATGGCGATATAAATAATAGTTTCTTTCCTTCAGCATTATATACAGTTGATGGTATATATCTTTTAGTATCTACACCAGGGGGTACAACTTCTGTCTTACTAGCAAATCTTGCTAGATAGCCATTCTTAACTAATTCGTTTACTACTATTATTTTGTCTGTTATAGTAAACATCAATTGTTCTATTGTAATGCTAAGTGATTTAGAAATCGCGTTAAGTAATGGTTTGGATGATACCATCTTTCCTGCATGAAAAGTAACTATATCGCATACTTTTCTTTTACGTGATACAAATGTAGCCATCTCGGCAAAGTAAGGTACAGGTGTATGACCATTTACAATATCGTAGTTACCATCCTTTAATTCTTTATCTAATATATCAAATAGATTAAAGCGTATCGGAGTATTAGATATTATTAGATCTGGCTTTAATCTATGTACCATCAGTCCGTCCATTTTCTCATTAATATCATAACCCTTCTTAGTTGAGCAAAATATAGTGACCTCATGCCCTTTCTGTGCTAATCCCTTGAATATATTATACGCATATTTTTCGAGCCCTCCACCTTCGGGGTAAAAATATGGTGTAGTAACCAATATCTTCATTCTTATTACTGCCTTTTGTTTTTTATACTATGGTATAGATATTCTATCTTATCGGCTATCTTGTCCCATTTATACTCTTGTATCTTACAAAGAGAAAGTATTCTAATCTTCTCTCTATAATCGTTATCTAATACCTTCAATATAGCCTGGGAAATGTCATAGGGATGTGGTTTAACAGGAATGGATACTCCTTCACTAACTGACTTGGGTCCAGGTATATCAGAGACTATTATTGGTATGCCATGCCTCATTGCTTCTAATTGTACTATACCGAAGCCCTCTAATCTACTTGTTGAAGGTAGTACTAATGCAATAGCATTCTTATAATATGTATGTAATTCCTCATCAGATACTCTTCCACAGAATACTACATTTTTATTGAGTTCTAGATCAGCTACTAACTTCTCTAGTTCATTTTTGTATTTTAGTTCATCATATCTAGTTGCTTCTCCAATAATAAACAGGTTAATATCTATCTTAATTTCTTTTAAAAGGGATATCGCCTGTATCAATATGTGTATGCCCTTCTCTGGTTTTATCCTGCCTACATATAGAATATAATTTTTATGTGCTAGAGTTTTATTATCAGTAATATTAACAATATTAATATTATTACTACTATTATTAATGAATACACCAATGGGAATTATATGTATTTTATCTTTATATTTATTATTCGATAATATAGGCGATGTTAAAGCAAATTCTCTAGTAGTCACTATAATTATTTTACTCAAATATAACATTATCTTAAGTAAAGTAATAGACCATATCTTATAAGCCAATCTTGTAACAAGTGACATATTAGTTAACTCGACCTCGTTATGATATGTTATTACTATAGGTATACGTCTTAACCATGCTATCAATGTTATCAATTCTGCTACTAAAGGGAATTGTGCATGAATATGTATTATATCAAATCTCTCTTCTTTTAATAGAGATAAGATCATACTTATTGAGATTGGAGTCCTAAAAACCTCAAGATAGTTAAATCGTTTAATAGTAACGCCATTAACATTTTTTGTAGTTGGTTCCTTAGAACAAGAATAAACAACCACATTATACCCCTTTAATGCTTGAATCTCACTCAATTCTTTCACATATCTCTGGATTCCACCTTTAAATATCTCAAAATCGTATTGCACTATGTGTAATATATTTAATTTATCTCTATATAACTTGTTTGATGTTAAATCTTCTAACATTATTATTCGAATATATATTATATATGATTTTTCAATAACCACTCCCTTATAGTCTCTTCAATTGCTTCCTTACTGTTGTACCTTATCTTCCAGCCAAGAGACTTTAATCTACTAGTATCTAGTAGCATAACCCTGACATCGCCTTTCCATCCCCTTCCATCATAATTGTCAATAAATCTGAACTTAACATTGTTTAGACCTAGAATATTAACAGTACTTTCTGCTATAGTTAACACATCTACATAATCATCAGAACCTACATTGAATACACTTACTATACTATTATTCTTTAAACCTATGAGCATACCATCTATGCAATCACTAACATGTACGTATGATTTCTTCTGCTTACCATTACCAAGTATCTCAAGAGCATTCTTATCTTTCTGTAACTTCCTTATGAAGTCATATATGATACCATGAGTACTCCTTGCACCTATAACATTTGCTAGCCTGTATATGACTGATTTTATACCATACATATGTGCATACGAGCATATCAGCGCTTCACACGCAGCCTTACTTGCACCATACATCGATATTGGGTGTAATGGAGTATTCTCTGGTGTTGGTATAACCTCTGGTTCACCATATACAGTTGAGGATGAAGTGAATACAAATGTGTTGATATCATGCTTCCTTGCATACTCTAGTATGTTGAATGTTGCTAATATGTTCTGCTCGAAATGCAACCTTGGATTTATGCTACTTGATCTCACATCAGGATTTGCTGCAAGATGGAATATAATTGAATAATCGTTATTAAGGGTGTCAAGAGAATCAGTCACAAGATCTAATCTGAAGAATTTAAATCCTGAATATCTATTGGACCATCTATTCACATGTTCAATGTTTCCAGTACTAAGATTATCAATAACATCAACATTTATGTTATCAGCAAGTAACCTATCTACTAGATGACTTCCTATGAATCCTGCTCCTCCGGTAACCAATATATTAGAATTTACTAAATATGTATCATGCATAGTATCTGCTCCTTAGATTGGAGGATATGAATAATGCTCACTTATTTCTAATGCTCATGTCATTTTACGGATTTCATAGTTATGCAATAAACCACTGTAAATATATCAGCATTATAGTGTCTATCTTGTTCACTACTAGTATACCAACATTCAATGAATCCATACTCATCACACTCTAACATTGCTCTTCCATACAACCTTCGGCTCATCATCTATACTTATTATCACACTCTTAACCAGTCCAGAGTCCCTAGCATACCTCAGCATCAGTAGTATATCATTTATGCTTACATCCCTATTCACTAACCTTCTGTACTCAGCCATCACCTCTTCGGTTGTAGCATATGCCTTGCCTAGTAGTGGTCTATCCCCTCCTCCTATCCATTCCTTTCTCTTCTTCCTCTCTGCATTGACTACAGCATCTACTATTGCCTTATCATCATGAGCAAGCCTTGAGTATATACTCTTGCTCCTACTCCTTGCAGAGTTGAATCTAGCAAACTCCCTTATCGATAAGAGCGAAGCTGGGAGTAGTGCTGTACCCATGACCAATGGGAACCTATGCCTTACAGTATTCTCAACATTCTTCTGAGCAAGCAACTCCTCTGCTATACTCTTCCAGTATGCTTTTACTGGCTTAGCCATAGATAGATAGAACTCCTCAGCACCCTTTACATCACTCTCATCCTTTATGAACCCATTCCTTGCAAGAGTGCTCATATAGGACCAGAAGACTATCTGTATATTCCTATTCTCATAGGCATCCCCAAACTTCAAAGGCACCCTCTCGAACCAGTAGAGTACTGCCTCAGCATTCTTCTGCCCAGGCCTTATGTACACGAAGAATCTAGCAGTGCTATCCTTATCAAGTTGGACATCCTTCAACTCTAACACTTCAGCAGTCGGTCTTCCCACTCTAGATGGATATATGAGCATTGAATCCTCCCATCTATGCTTCCCAGTTGATATCTGTACAGCAGCATAGATACTAGGCTGCATGAGCCTCCTTATCTCAGGAGGTGTACCACCATCCTCTCCAGTATTAGGATGCTCCTCCAACTTCACATACCTATATGCAAGGGCTGCATCCTGTCTAAGAACCTTCTCAACCCTCTGATCCCTATAGGAGTACTCCAACCTATAGCCATCTATCTCTGGCAGGAAGATGCCAACCGTATCCTTCTCTCTACCGTCTATGCTTAGCATATCGAATGATGCTACCCTTGATGCTAGAGATGATTGTGCCTGCACTTGGGAAGCATTGACAGCAAACATGCTAGCAACTATTAATGCGATTAGGAAGAACCTTGCTATTGCTCTCCCATCTATCTTTACGGATGATAGCAATCTAGAGCATACAAGGCATATATACTCGTTTAGGCTCCTACTTGTTTGGCAATGCTCACATCCTTTGTTAGCATTGCTAGTTGAGCCTATGCTTATCCTTACCCTAAGCAACCTCTCTCCTATGATGAGTATTGCTAGAGTACCAGGAACAGCCATTATAGATCCAGACATGGCATGGAATGCTTCAGATACCTGCTCACCATAATGGTACCAGAGCAAGAGTATTATTGATATCCTTAGAGCATTGAGCATGAAGAAGATTGGGAAGCCTATAACATACATTATAGCCCTCTTCCATATGGCTCCTCTAGCAATATATGCTGCTATTAGAGCAAAGAGTGATAACCCTATGGTAGAGAATAGGCCTGATGATGGTTCACCAACAAAGAACGGTGTCTGAGCATCTCCCTTGCTCACTACAAGAGCAGGGGCACCATAATCAACTTGGAGAGCAACATTAAGCCCATAAGCCTTTAGCATAGACTCAGCAAGGGTTGCAGATATCCATGAGAGGTCACCTGCTATCTCTGAGAGCAGTTCAGCAGGTGGAGGCTGTAGATAAGCAAGTATTATGATAGCAAATATAGAATGCCTTAGAACCTTAAGGTTGAAGAGTAGTGCTGTAAGACCAGCAACAAGCACGGGTATAGAGTATATATGGTACTCCATGGCATAAAGGGTTAAGGAGCCATAGATGTAGAGCATCAATGCTA